>JANYDO010000140.1 GCA_025363605.1 Candidatus Kapaibacterium sp. | reverse complement strand
CACTCCCCTACTCACCTTTCACCACCACAACGAAAGGATTTTGCTAAAGAATGTTCGTCATATTTTCTTTTGGAACACCTAGGGAGATTTTTTTTCAAATCTTGGGAACTCTTTATTTATACCTAGTGTTTAGTGCTGTCTCGTACCTATAACAAACTTACACTGATAGCACATCAAAAACAAGTTTTTTTCGCTATTACCTAAAAAAATACACTAAGCGCCGTAACAGCAAGCAATTACATTTTTGTCAAAAATGTAAAAACGAACCCAAACAACAACGTTTTTCGCTCAGAGCGAATAAAAATGTCTTCCTCACCGCAATCGAATCATTTCAGAATCAGTCCCGCCTCCGATGCCCAAAAATACAAATCCAACTCGTCCATTGGTATTCCCACGTATGCTGCAAAGCGCTTGAAGCCGTCGCCTGCTGACAAATATCGTGCTTTTCCGGCAATATTCGGCACATCGGCAAACACGCCGCAACGAACCAAATGCTTCAACGTGTGGCGGTCTAAGATAGCAAGGTTTAGGTAGCCGATATTGCGCAAATAATGCGATGCCTCTTTCCAACTCATACCGTCCACATTTTCTACCAACCACTCTCGCTTTTGCTCATCGCTGAGTGTAGAATCAAGCACCAATGCGATGTGCAGCCATTCCTCGCGTGCCTTGAGCAAACGCCGTGCTTTTGTTTCGTGGAAGCGGATGTAGTGCGCATTGTCGCGTAGGACGGCGACGGGAGAAAAGCCCTTGCGCTCGAAATCGCGCTCTTGCAGGATTTTTACGACGGCATCGGCGTTTTCCGCTTTCGACTGCGGCGTACAAAGGCAATAGCAAAGCTCATAAAAGCGCTGTTCCGGCTGTACGCGGCGAAAATCTTCCAGCCGTGCAAGAATCTGGGGGCGCAGTTCGGCAAAGAGCCGATGGTCGTCATCGGTGAACGTGAACGTATTCGTAGCCTTTGTCGCCGTCATGAAGTTCTCCCGAAGCGTTTGTCAAATTCCCCAAGCGGCACTTCAATCACCGTCGGGCGACCGTGCGGGCAAGTGTACGGCATTTGTGCTGCATAAAGGTCGTCCACTAACTGCCGCATTTCCTGAAACGTCAGCGCATCGCCCGCACGAATAGCAGAGCGGCAACCAAAGGATGCCGCAAGATTATCGCGGACGCTCGTATGGCGGAGGTCGTTGTACTCGCGGTACTGTTCCAACAGCTCGCGCAGACCGTCTTCCTCGCGTCCCGTGCGCACGTCCGCCGGAACGCCGCGTATTTCCACACCCTCCTCGATAAGCGCGAGGTCAAAACCCATCTTCTGCAAATCTTCCTGTAATTCTTTCGTCAGTGCCGCATCGCCGCTTGTCATCTGCACGTGCACGGGAAAAAGTAATTCCTGCCCGTACTTAAAACCCTCGTTCATCGCCTTCAATGCTCGCTCGTAGAGTATGCGCTCGTGCGCGGCGTGCTGGTCAATCACCGCCATACCGCTTGCCGTCGGCATTACAACATACTTTCTATGGAGTTGCCAGTAGAATTTTGCGGGTGCGAAGTGTTGCTGGGATGCGCCTTCCGGAGCACTCGCCGTTGCGGGAGAGTTGTTTGTTATTGATGTGTTCGCAAAAGCATCACGCTGAAAAGCGCTTGCTTGGCGATTTTCAATAGTGAAGCGCTCTGAGGCGGGACGCTCGGAGGAAGAATTTCGTTCACGACCAAAAATCTGTTCGTATGCGCTCAACTCGCCTTGAGTCATGCGGCGCTCGGAGGGCGGGGCATAACGTGGTTCCGGCTCACCACGTGAAGTGGAAGGCATGATTTCTCCCGTGTCGCGGTTGACCATGACTGATTCGCCACGTTCGGCGGGGCTTTGCGGCGCAAGCGTCATGCGCTCAAGATTGCCGCCAAATTCCGGGAAGCCTTGCGTTTCGCGGAAATATGCGCCGGGTGTGAGATTGTGCCGCGCAAGTGTTTCCGCCACAGCGCGGCGAACAGCAGAGTACATCGTGCGGTCGTCGTCGAATTTCACTTCGTGCTTTTGCGGATGGATATTCACATCCACACGCTCTGGGTCAACGGACAGGAACAGCACAAAGGGCGGATAGCTGGATTGGTCAATCAAATGCTCGTAGGCGCTCATGGCGGCGTGGCTCAGTTGGCGACTCGCAATCACGCGACCGTTCATGTAAAAAAACTGTTCTGCTTTGGTGCGCTTCGCAAACTGTGGCTGCCCAACGTACCCCGTCACATGAAGTGGAGAGCCATTGGCAAGCTCTTCCGAAAAATCAACGCGCATGAGCGTATCCGAAAAACGCTTCCCGAGAGCAGCCGTGATGCGCTCGTGCGGTTGCGCGGGAGTGAGGTCATAGACGAGGGTGTCGTCGTCGTAGAAGACGAAGCGCACATCGGGGCGGGAGAGCGCAAAGCGCGTCATGGTGTCGGCGATGTGGCGAAATTCCGTCAGGTCGGAGCGCAAGAATTTTCGCCGCGCCGGAACGTTGTAGAAAAGGTTTCGCACAAAAACTTGCGTTCCGGCTTCCATGGCGCAGGGTTCTATCGTCGGTTCTTGGAGCGGTTCGGCGGCAAGTTTCCAACCATGTTCGTCCTTCGGGCGGCGTGTTCGGATTTCCACTTGCGCCACCGAACAAATCGAAGCGAGCGCTTCGCCACGAAAGCCCAGCGTCATAATGTGCGCTAGGTCTTCGGTGGTCTTGATTTTGCTTGTGGCATGGCGCTTCGGTGCAAGTGCAAGGTCGGCTTCGCTCATGCCTTTGCCATTGTCCATGATGTGCAGAAGCTGTTTGCCCGCACCACGCACCACGACTACGATTTCCGTCCCGCCCGCATCCAGACTGTTCTCGACGAGTTCTTTCACGACCGATTCGGGACGCTGCACGACCTCGCCTGCCGCAATTTGATTCGCAATAAAGTCCGGTAAAATCTGGATTTCTGTGTCGGTGAGGTTCATGGTGCTGGGGGAGGGATGCTTTGCTTATCAGTAATGATGCGCGTTTCAAAGTAAAAACTCGGTATGCTGGTTTCGATATACACTTTGTGCTTCATAGCCCCAAACTACGCAAAAGCAGGCGGAAAAGCAAAAGCGGCGCACGAGTGTTGAGGTCGTGTGCCGCTCTTGAATTTGTTGGAAACTTTTGCTTTTTTGAAACTTGAATTCAAGAAATAAAATCTTACATCTTTTTCAACTTATGAATCCACTGGTGACTACTCAATCGGAGTTATATTGTATGAACACGTTGCTGCGCAATCATTGGAACCAATAATCACTTTTCTCCATTCACCATTTGCAGTTATCCATGGATAAAAATGTCTTTCCCCGTTTGTTCCCATTTCTACGCCAGCACCGAATATTTTTTGTACATATACTTGTATTTGTACAGTGATATTTTGTGAAGGCGAGTCCAAGATTTCCACACGATAAGCCGTTTTCGCAATACTTATAATATCTCCTGCTCTTTTTTTACCTCCTTGATTATTAGGTAATGACCATAACAATTCTCCTTCTGAGCCAATAACCGAAAGAGAGTAGTAGATAAACGGTGTAAAGGTTACATTACATAGCAGTAGCAATTTAATATCCCCAAAAGTTACGTTAAAATATTTTTTCTTTATTTTTTTTTCAAATACCGAATACTCGCCAGCCTGACCAATTTTGGCAATAGAATTATCAGAGACAAATCGAACTGTATATGAAATGGGTTCGCCCTGTGCATCAATGCTTGGTTTAGCATCAGCTTTTACGAGATCCATCAAAGCATCGAATGACATTTGAGAAACTGCATTTGCCGAATTTTGGGCAGAGCCACCAATGACTAATATTTCACATGAAGAATTTTGTAATACATTATTTGCCTGATAGCTTCCAGATGCATTAAACATAGAAGATTTACCAAGCGATGCCTTAGCTGCTATCTGTAAATCTTCGATACTGGATTTTGATGTAAACTTAGCAATAATCAGCCTTCCAAAAGAAACAGAAGATACATAGCACAAGGGATTACTCGGATAAATTTTTTGCTGTAATTCATTTAGGTTAACATCTTTGCGGAATAAATCTTCTGGTGAAGAGGGATCTTCGGCTGTAATAGTGTAGTAAATTTGCTTGAAAACAAGATAAATTGAGTTGTGGTCGTTATCTTGACTTCTACTAAATTTTCCCTCAAACGAAAACGGTAAAAAGCCAATTTTCGCACCAATATCGCAGCGTGTTTGGCTCATACTCCGTTGTCCGATCACATGCATATAAATCTGACCTGAGTTCGGATTTTTTTCTTTAGTGAGAATATCTTTGATTGCTTCGCTTGTATTAGCAAAAGACGGATTACTGACCACTCTTGACCCAACACCAGAAACTGTTACACCTATGGGCGCACGTGCAAACTTACCCAAAGGAGTTAATTGCCCCTGTTGCAAATCTTTTCCTTGAATTAATGCGCCCGCCCAGAGACTGCCTTTGTTAGGATCAATCACTGCAAACGACTCCATATTTTCGTAGCGATTATATTTTTTCTCAACCACCTCATAGACTTTTTTGTCAGTATGGAGTGAATCAAATTTGCGCTCATTTATTTTACGCTCCTCACTGGATCTATCAGAGATCCAAATACCTGCTGTTCTCACGATGTCATTTATACGCAGGGTTGAATCAACTTTATTAGCTGTAACAATCATTGGGATTTGTGATGACTGTGGAGCATCGGGGCTATCTTCCCATATAAATTGTTCTTTGCAAGGATCACATTCAAATTCCAGTTCTTTCCCCAAACAAGCCGATTGAGTACCTTTTTGAATCCAAAGATATGCTAAATCGAATGTTTCTGAGAATGATTTAGCCTCACCTTTTTTTCTTCCGTCTATTTTAATTTGAAAAAAATTAGGTTGATCCGTGGAAATAATCGCAACATTAAGCAAGACAAAATATTCTTTGGGATCTTTTTCACAACACCCACAGAAGGATAAGAGATTTTTACCTGTCTGAAGTTTAAGAAACTTGTATGCCTTATCAGCTTGCTCTTTTGTTAGCCAAGAAAGCTGGTCAGCAAAAGTAGAAGAGTAGCCAAATAGCAATAAAATTGCAAGGATAAGAATGGAACGGTATTTATTGTATTGCATTCAGTGTAAACAAAAAGTGGCTAAAACTGTTGTTTCGGAATATGTTCCTGTTAGGCGATAATTTGGCTTATTCCCTTTCGGGCGATTAAGCCATCATTTCTCGCCCGACGGCTGAAGAGTGCAAGTACGCTGCCGCCCGAACGGGTTTCTTGTGTGCTAATCCGTGCGACGGTGAAGAAACTGCCCGAAAGGGAATACGAAATCTATC
>JANYDO010000057.1 GCA_025363605.1 Candidatus Kapaibacterium sp. | reverse complement strand
GCGCCTTCAGCTTCTCGACGGCGCACGTCCGCGGCAGCTGCTTCATGCCGCAATCGGTGGAGAGCAGCGTATTAACTCACGTTTCAGTTCTTCCGCTCCGTCCAATCCGGCACTAGATGAAAAACTGATGCGCTCTATTATCACTAATTTATTATCGAATGCCCTCAAATACTCCAATGGAGCAATTTTTCTTGATGTGGAATGTACATCAAGTACTATCAGCATTCGCGTCGAAGACCGAGGCATCGGCATACCCCAAGAAGATCAAAAACATATGTTTGAGGCATTTCATCGCGCTCATAATGCGTTGAACATTAAAGGTACGGGTATTGGAATGTCTATTGTCAAATATGCCGTAGATGCTCATGAGGGCACTATTGATTTTACCAGCGTTGAAAACGAAGGTACAACCTTCATTGTGCGTTTGCCCTTCCGTATTCCATCTATCGAATCGGTCATTGACCGTAGCTGAAGAAAGGATGAAGAATGCAGGACAATGCCCGAAAGAATATGCTCACCATGACGACACTTCGCTTTCGATATTACGTTATTCCAATTCTTTTTTTGCTGAACGTTTGCACTGCATTGTCAGGTGCCGAACGGTCTTCTATGGCGATGAGCAGTAGGCAGGATAACGACATTGTTTTCCATCGCTTGAATACCGAACAAGGCTTGTCTCAAAGCAACGTTTACGCGATTACTCAAGACCGCATCGGCTTCGTGTGGATAGCTACTGCGGATGGTCTTAGCCGCTACGACGGCTCTACATTCAAGATTTATCATCGCATACCGGGTGATAACACAACGCTTTCCGATAATTTTATTACCTGTCTTCTGGAAGACCGTTCCGCATCCGGCACACTCTGGGTGGGGACACGCGACGGTGGGCTGAATAAGTTCGATAATACTCGTGGCGTTTTCACAAGTTTCAAGAATAATCCCAAATCACCCACAAGCCTTTCCAGTAATTATATTACCGCGCTCTATTACGACAAGCAAGGTACGCTCTGGGTTGGCACGGATAACGGACTGAACAAATTCGACCCCCAGACAGGTTCATTCAAGGTGTTTCTGCACACCGCAGATAATCCATCCGGCATTAGTAATGATAATATCTCCGCGCTCTTGGAAGACAGCAAGGGGAATTTCTGGGTTGCCACACAAGGCGGCTTGAATATCCTTGATCGCGCTACGAATACGTTTCGTCTTGTTCGTCGTCACGCACAGAATGAGTCAGGATTGGGAGGTGGTGCTATTATTTCCGCACTCGCCGAAGATGCTCACGGAGACCTGTGGGTGGGAACGCAAACGACGGGTTTATATCACATCAATAGTAGTGCAGATAATGTGCTGGAGCATTTTCAAGCAAACCTGAGTCTGCCGCCGGATAAGTCCTTGGGAAAGTTGCTCTCTAATAATATCCGTACTCTGCACTATGACAGCAAGCACGAACTTTGGGTCGGCACGGCAGGTGGCGGTTTGCATCTCCTGAATACGCACACGCGCACCTTTACGCAGTATCGCTACGATCCCGCCAGTAGTAGATCGCTCAGTGGTAATATCGTTTTTTCGTTGTATGAAGATCGCAGTGGCGCATACTGGGTGGGGACATATGGTAATGGACTCAACGTTTTCCATGCGCAGGCAAACGTCTTCCAAACGACCGTGTGCAATCCCCAAAATCCCAATGATATGCTGTCCAATTCGATTTATGCGCTCTTGGAGGATAGTCGCGGTTTGGTCTGGATTGGTACGGAGCAAGGTTTGGTGCGCTACAATCGCCTGACAAGACAGATGCTTACGGTGCCGAGTGTGATAGCCAACAAGAATGTACAAACCACCAATTTTGTGCGGAATATTATCGAATCGCACGACGGTATGATTTGGTGTGCGACGGAAAATGGACTGCATAAACTTGACCCCGTTACGCTCCGACGCACCGAGTACAAAGGAACAATAACTGCGCCGGACATCTCGCTACGACGACGCTTGCAGGCGCTTGATACTCGTCTTATTGACCAGACCTTTGTGCTGCACGAAAGCCGCGATGGCTTACTCTGGATAGGCACACGTGGCGTAGGTGTGAAGGTTTTCAATCCTCGCACCGGTACGTTTGTCGCGCATTATCTTCACGACCCATACAAGCCCTCACTTGGTCACAATTTCGTGCGGTGCATCAAAGAAGATAGCGCCGGACGGATATGGTTTGGTACGCGAGGTGGTGGTCTTAGCCGCTTCAATCCTCGCACCGGCGAATGGAAGACCTACCGCCATGACGACGGCAAACCAAACAGTCTCAGCCACGACGCAATTTTCTCCTTGCATTTTTCTACGAATAATTTGTTGTGGATAGGCACACAAGGCGGCGGTATTTGCTGTCTGGATGTGGAGCGCGAGCAGTTTGTGGCATGGAAAGAAGAGCATGGCTTGGCCAATAATGTGGTGTATGCCGTGCTGGAAGATGGTCATGGCGATTTATGGATGAGTACGCATCAGGGATTGTCGCGTATGACGATGCCGTCCGTGCAAAAATTTGCTCAAAAGCCGCTTGCTACCGATGCAGCAAAAGCATATACGCCATTCAGGAATTACAACGCCGGCGATGGACTGCAAAACAACGAATTCAATGCCGGTGCGTACTGCAAGGGTGCGAGTGGACGCTTGTACTTCGGCGGTCTGCAGGGCTTCAACGACTTTTTTGCCGATAGTGTGCGCGTCAATTCATACATTCCTCCCATTGTCTTGACTGGCTATAAGCGCTTCGGAGAAGATGCCCTCTTGGAGCGTGATATTGCCGTCATTGACACGCTTTGCATTTCGTACAAAGATAATGTATTCTCGCTGGAATTTGCGGCGCTGAGTTTTGTCCAGTCCGATGAAAATCGCTTCAAGTATATGCTCGAAGGCGTTGACAGCAAATGGATAAGCAGCGGTACGCGCCACGAGGCTCGCTATACGAATCTTTCCGGCGGTGATTACATCTTCCACATTAAAGCCTCGAACAACGATGGCATCTGGAACGAAACCGGTAAGATACTGCTTGTGCGCGTCATGCCTCCTTTTTGGGAGCGCTGGTGGTTTCGTCTGGCGGCGGCGCTTGCGATTGGTTTTGCGGGTGTCGCTGCCTATAAAGGGCGAATGCGCATTATTGAGCGCCGCGCAAAAGAGTTGGAGCATGAAGTTGCCGTTCGTACCTCCGAACTCCGCGAAAGTAACGACCGTTTGCATGGTGCAAATGAAGAAATTCAGCGCCAAATTGCTCTTCTGGACGAGCAGACCCGCGAAATTGAAATTGCTAATGCGTCATTGCAGGAAAAAAATCTGGAACTGGAAGAAGAGCGTCATACTTCGGAAGGTTTAATTCTGAATGTTTTACCGCCCTTGATTGCCAAGCGCCTTCGGGCGGGCGAGCAGCGTATTGCCGACGGCTTCGATAGTGTCTCGGTGCTATTCGCCGATATTGTAGGCTTTACCGAACTTGCTACCAAGCAGTCGCCGCATGACGTGGTAGATATTCTGAACACCGTTTTTTCGGCATTCGATATTTTTTCCGAACGCTATCAGTTGGAAAAAATCAAAACAATTGGGGATGCGTATATGATTGTGGGCGGTGTGCCGGAGCCGATAGACGACCACATTGGCGCTATTGCCGATATGGCACTCGAAATGCTGCAAACGCTCGAAATACTGCGTTTCACACTCCAAATACCGCTCGAAGTGCGCATCGGTGTCCACACCGGACCCGTCGTGGCGGGCATTATCGGGCAGAAAAAGTTTTCCTACGACCTTTGGGGCGACACCGTGAACACGGCAAGCCGCATGGAATCACACGGCGAGAGCGGAAAAATTCACTGTACGCGGGAGATATTTCTTGCGCTTCAAGACCGTTATGATTTTGAACCGCCGCGTTTTCTGGAAGTAAAGGGTAAAGGCGTGATGGAGACGTATTTTCTCGTGGGAAAGAAAAAGAAATTGCCGTAAGGTAGGCTATCAAGTATGCATAAGCTGATTCCAGTCCATAATTCCTCGTGCAAAACCTGACCGCCAGTTGCCCCACGTATGTCCCTGCGCGTATTCGTGGTAGAGCGGCTTTACTCCGTGCTGTTCCAGTTCATGCTTCATTCGCAGCGTTAGCGCATGGGCATCCGCAATCGTTCCGGTCTGTAATATCGCTTGAACACTGGCTGCGTTCTTCATATTCTCTTCACTAAAAATAACAGCCTTGCCCCACCAATACGCTGGCGATTGTGCGAAGAATACGCCAAATTCCATTGGTGCATGAAACGCCATATACGTCGCCAGCAATCCTCCCAAAGATGCCCCGCCAACGCAGCGTTCAAGAGGCTTTTGCGAAATCGTATAGCCGCGCTTTGTTGCTTCTTCCAGTGCTTTGGGTAATGCCTCTTCGGTGCAAAATTTCAGATATGCGGGGTTCAGCGTATATTCCGCATTACGTTTAGACAGATTAGGCGCTATAAAAACTCCGACACAAGGCACGATGCGCCCGGCATGGATAAGATGGTCAAGAACATGATGAAACTGCCCCAGCGAAAGCGATTCCGCGCCGTCGTGCATCACAAGGAGCGGGTAAGCCATTGAGGTGCTCTTTTCGCTTGGAAGTGTGTATTGATGCGGGAGATAGAGCATAATCTCGCGCGACTCTTGAAGTGCTGCGCTCTCCACACTCAATTTGACAATTTCCCCGTGCCGAAGCGGTTTCCCTTCGATGTGTTCCGGCTTTAACCACGATTCATCGTGATATTCCGGCATGATGACTTCGGAGTTTGTACCGAAGCCTTCTTTGGAGGCGTGAGGGTTGCGCGGGTCGTTTTCCCATGCCGTGCCGTCAATAACGAATTTGTATTGCAATCGCGCATCCCGAGGAAGCTCTTCGGTGTGATAAAACCACGATGTAGAGCGAATCCGCTTCATCGGGATTTGCGTTCGCCAATGCGTCCAATCGCCAATAATACTCACGTGCTTGGCTGCGCCTTCCCACAGAAAAATCGCTTGTGTGCCGCTCACGATGGGCGTTGAATGATGCTTCATTGCCGCTCCGAGCGCACGAGCAAGCGCCATACGTTTTGCAAGGCGTTTTTCGGTGAGAAGTTTATGCAGAAGGTTTTCGATGGCGTGAGAGCTTGGCATACAGAATAGTGGAAAATGTAGGTGCGCAAATCGTCTTTGTCTATCGCGGATAAACACCAATAACGGCTTTAATCTCGTCGTAGCTATACGCCTCGCCAAGAGTGTCCTTGATGGGCTTAATCGGCTGTCCCTCGCGCCAGTCGCCATCGCGGAGTGCCTGAATAATGCGGTCTTCCTTCTCTGTCGAAACAAAATCGTGGAGAGGAATTGCACCCGATACCACGAATCGCAGTATATGACCACTTATGGTAGATACTGCCATAAGCCGCACTGATGCTATATCCGCGATACGTTTGCCTTCTTGCCAAAGCCGCAATGTTTCTTGATAGGTATCGCCCTGAAATGTACCGGACTGCACGGTACGCTCTGCGCTCGGCATACGTTCACGTCTGCTGGGTGTGAGGTGCATTTGTGAACTGAGGTTGTTGTCCTCCGCAAAAGTACGAATTTCTTGCACAAAAGTAGTGCCGTAGCGCTCGGTCTTTACTTCGCCAAAGCCGGAAACACGCCGTATATCATCGGTAGTAAGGGGTAAATACGTTGCAAGCTGCATGAGCGTTGCGTCCGAGAGTACCATGAATGGCGCAACGCCTTCGCGTTCTGCAATCGTTCGACGCAGAGTACGCAAACGCTCGAAAAGTGCATTGTCATAACCGACCGGAGTGTGAGGCGCACCTGTCTGACGGCGTTCTTGGCGGGAAGTCCGCACGGGAGCTTGTTTCTTGGCGAGCATCACTTGTGCGCCGTTGTAGAGAACGGCTTTGCTGCGCTCATTCAATTTCAAAATCGGATACTCACCGTCTTCGCGATCGCACCAGCTCTCTCGCACCAGTGCTTGTGCCACATCACGCCACTGTGCAGCGCTCATGTCTGCGCCTGTGCCGAAGGTTTTGAGATTGAGGTGTTCCAAGCGTACTTTTTCGTTATTTCCACGTAATACTTCGATGATGTAGCCCGCGCCAAACCGCTCACCGGTGCGAATCATAGCGGAAAAGAATTTCTGTGCAAGCACTGTGGCATCGTACATTTCCACTGGTGTGGCAGGATTCAGACACACGTCGCACGTCCCACAGCCTTCTGCACTTTTTTGAAATGTTTCTCCAAAGTAACGGAGCAAGTATTCGCGCCGACACGTGCGCGATTCAGCATAGTTTGCCATTTCTTGGAGCTTGCGGACAAGAATTCGCGTTTGTTCGGGATTATCTTCGATAGCCACCATTTTGCGCATTTTCATTACATCACCCGCCGAGTAGAGGAGAATAGCGTCGCTCTCGACCCCGTCGCGTCCGGCTCGGCCCGTTTCTTGGTAATAGCTTTCGATATTTTTCGGCAAATCATAGTGAATGACAAACCGCACATTCGATTTGTCAATGCCCATCCCGAAGGCAATCGTGGCGCAGATAATCTCTACTTCATCCTTCAAAAACAAGTCCTGATGCTTTGTTCGGGTCTCTCGCTCCAATCCTGCATGGTAGGGCAGTGCAGAAAATCCGTCTGTTTTCAAACTATTCGCCAACGCCTCCGCACTTGCCCGCGAAAGCGTGTAGATAATGCCGCTCTGTCCTTTGCGCTGGCGCAAATGCTCGACGACGCGGCGATACGCTTCGCGCTTGGGTTCGACAAAATAACGGATATTAGCGCGGTTGAAGGAGGACACAAACGTATTTTCGGGCGGGATAGCAAGCTGCTGCCCGATGTCACGGCGCGTTTGCTCGTCGGCAGTGGCAGTGAGCGCGATGAGCGGTACGGAGGGGAAAAGCTGCTTCAAGCGAGCAAGTTCGCGGTATTCGGGGCGAAAGTCGTGTCCCCACTGAGAAATACAATGTGCTTCGTCAATAGCAAAAAGCACGGGATGAAGCGTTCCTAAAAATGTCAAGAAACGCTCCGAGACAAGGCGTTCCGGCGCGACGTAGAGAATTTTTATCGCGCCGGAGCGCAAGCGGCTCACAAGCAAGCGCTGTTCGTATTCGTCCAGTGTGGAATTGAGGTACGCTGCCTCAATTCCGTTCAGGCGCAGCGCATCTACTTGGTCTTTCATCAATGCAATAAGCGGCGAAACCACGACGGTTAAGCCTTCCATACACAAGGCTGGTATTTGATAGCAAAGCGATTTCCCGCCGCCGGTGGGCATGAGGACAAACGCATCTTCGCCACGGAGAACCGTTGCGATAGCGCGTTCTTGCTCAAGGCGGAAACTGTCGTAGCCGAAGGTTGTACGAAGAATAGTGAGTGGAGAAGCGGGCAAACTAGGCATAACACTGCGCAAAGGATGAGAAACAGGTGGTTCCGTCGTGGCTGGAAGCGAAAGCTAAGGTGTTGAACGAAATTATCTTGAACTATCTGCACAGACAGGATGAGCGCGGCGCTCAGTCTGTGCTACGGCATGGGAACTGGTTTCGGTGGCACAGACACTCTTGTCTGTGTTCCAAGAATCACTGTCCAGATGCTT
>JANYDO010000042.1 GCA_025363605.1 Candidatus Kapaibacterium sp. | reverse complement strand
TGTTACGCACAGAACCTTCGGTGAGACCAAGCACGGAGGCAATTTCTGAATTGGGGAGATGCGCCAGACGCAAGGCGCTGACTTCTCCGGCGGTAAAATGATATTTTGCAAGTTCGTTGGCAGCAATAACCAGTTTTTCTTGCAATAGGGGACTTGTCCACGTTCCTTGTTGCACGTCCCAATCTAATGCTTGGCGGATAACGTGCGGGTGGTCTTCTTTCAGCATACACCCGTTTGCACCGGACTCCAGCGCCAGTTTTGCCAGCGCCGGACGAGCAGACATCGCAAAAATGCGCAAGTGCGGAAATTCTTCCCGTACCTGTCGAATAATTTCTAAGCCTGTCATATCGCCCAGCATCATATCTTGCAAGAGTACGTCCGGCTTGTGCTGGCGTACAGCAGCAATTGTTGCTCGTCCCGACGTGGTGATAGCAACAACCTCCACGTCAGGCGCAATCTGCTGAAACCAAATTTTCAGCATCATCGCCAGCATGGAGTGGTCATCGGAGATAATTAAACGTTGCATTGGTGCGATATTCTGTAAAACGTTGCCGAAATGTGGTGGTAGAAAAGGAAATAGTCAAGATATAGTCAGGCTTTTCTCCGCTAGCAAACTTAACGGAAGGAACACTGATGCCCAAATTTTTCTTGTGCAAAAGCACCTAAGAAAGAAAACGCCTTGCCGGAGACAATTCCGACAAGGCGTTTTTTTATGCTGCATACCTTGGAGAGGCGCTTCAAAAGAGCTTTTCAAACGCTTACTTCACTTCTTTGTGAACCGTGTGGCGACGCAAGAAAGGGTTATATTTCTTGATTTCCATGCGGTCGGGCGAATTTGTCTTATTTTTTTCTGTGGTATAGCGGGAAGCTGGTTTGCCTTCTTTTTTCGCTTCCGTGCATTCAAGCGTTACAATAACGCGGGCAGTTTTCTTTGCCATAGTTGTACGTAGGAATTATACTTGTGAGATAGTTGATGATTTGCTTTGTGTTTTCGGGAAAGACTTCAAAAATAGCGGAAAGTTATGATATTTCAAAACTTTTCTTTTACCATTTTCTAAAACGCTAATAGCGCTGTCAACCGCTCTGCAATAACGCCGACCGAAGGCACAATAGCATCTGTCAATATCGGGTTGTACGGTATCGGGCAGTCCGGCGTGGAAAGCCGCTCCACAGGCGCATCCAAGTGCGTAAAACATTCCTGCGCCACAAACGCCGCTATTTCGCCACCAAAGCCCGCCGTGTGCGTGTCCTCGTGCAGCACCAAGCACCGTCCGGTCTTGCGTACCGATGCCGCAATAGCGTCTTTATCCCAAGGGATTATCGTGCGCAAGTCCAGCACTTCCACATCGCCGCCCACCTGCTTTGCTGCTTCCACCGCGCGATAGACCATTTCGCCCCACGTCACAATCGTTGCCCGCGAACCGCTCTCGACTTGCGCCGCTACGCCAAAAGGGACGGTGTAATCGGACGACGACGGATACGACGACCGCCCTTGCGGTGTGTCCAGAAGCGCTCTGTGCTCAAGGAAAAACGTCGGGTCGTTTCCGCGTAATGCCTCGCGCAATAGCCCCGCCGCATCCCGCGCATTGGACGGGAAAGCAATACGCCATCCCACTGCGTGCGCAAAGACCGCTTCGCCGCTCACACTGTGCCATGGGTCGCCCGTGCGCTTGCCGCAGCCTACGGGTATCCGCACCACCATCGGAGCCGCAAAGTCACCATTGGTGCGCCAGCGAAGCGTTCCGCAGTCGTTCATCTGCTCCGTGGCGGGGTCAGCGTATTTGCGGAATTGAATCTCCGGCACAGGCACTAAGCCTGCAAGCGCCATTCCCACTGCCCGCCCGATAATACCCTCTTCCGAAAGCGAGGTGTCAAAAACGCGCTGTACGCCGTACTTGCGCTGCAAGTCCACCGTTGCGCCGTGAACGCCGCCCTTTACGCCGACGTCCTCGCCAAAAACTGCCACGCGCGGATTCAAGTGCAATTCTTCGTCCAGTACGCGCTTGACGGCTTCCAGTAGATTCACGCGCGGTTCTTTTGCTTCTTGTATTGCTTCTTGATTTGCCGCTTGCGTGGCTTCTGCTGCGTTTTTCTGCCCGCTATCGGCTATGACTCCCTCTGCCATCATTCCGCCCCTGAGAGGCGCTTTCCCGTCGAAAAACACATAGCGCTTGGCATCAGCAGGATTCGGCTCTGCGTCCGCAAGCGCTTCGGCGAGTTCCGCACGGACAGAGCGCTCTACGTCTTGCTCCAGTACCGCAAGTTCGGCTTTTGAGCAAAATTTCTTTTTCACCAAAAATTCTCGGAGCTGTGGCAGCGGGTCGCGTGATTCCTCGCTCTTGCGCTCTTCGGTGCTCTTGTATGCTTGGTTATCCGCGCCGGAATGTCCGCAAAGACGCGGCACGACGAGACGCAACAGCACAGGCTTTGTGCGGCTTCTCGCGCTTGCGACTGCCTCTTCCACTAATTGCGCCGCTTCCCCAGGATTCGTCCCGCTTCCGTCCAGCACGTGCAGATTCCCAAAACTTGCCAGATTTGCCGCAATGTTCCGCCCGGGCGTTTGATAGACCGACGGCACGGAGATTCCATACCCATTATCTTCCACACAAAAGACCACAGGCAAATTCTGCGTCGTGGCTATCACGAGCGCCGCCCAAAAGCCACTTGTCGCCGTTGCGCCCTCGCCCGAAAATGCCACCGCGCACGCGCTTTCCCATGCGCTTTCCCGCATCACCTCTGCACGATAGACTGCTGCTTGCGCCCAGCCCACTGCGGGAGTGAACTGCGCTCCCACGTCGCCGCTCGCGGGCAGCACCGCTATTCCATGCTTACCCTTGGGTAGGTGATGCACCACGCCAATATCTCGCCCGCCGCTCCGCCCTGTGGCTCTGCCCAACGGTCCGGCGAAACCCTGACGAACACTCATGCCTGCACCCAACAGAAACGGACGCGAACGGTAATAGACCGTCGCTCCGTCGTGCGCGTGCGTGAGCGCCTCCGCCATAAGTGCCTGTGGGAGTTCGTGCCCGCGTGCGGAAAATTGGTACGTGACTTTGCCTGACGGCGCAAGTTCGGTTTCTTCGATAATGTCCATGAGCCGTGAAGCAACCATGGTGCGGGCGATACTGAGCCAGTTGTTTTTGGTCATAGTGTTTTCAAAATGGAGTGCGAACGCAAGTTCGCACTGAATAGAATGGAAGCTAAAAAAAAACGATGCGAACTTGCGTTCGCACTCCAAAAAAATACGAGTGAGTACAGTATTTTGTGCCCTCATCCCCCGCCTTCTGCCAGAGGGAGAAGGGTCGGGTGAGGGAAGTTTGCACAGAACAACTTACACTCTCCCAAATTACAGCCACAAAAATACGCTCTAAGCGAAGAATAACAGCACAAAAAAAAACGCCGCCCCTCCCGAAGGAAGAGCGGCGTTATTGAAATACCGTCTAAGTCAAGGTTGCTTCTGGGAAGAAGCCGCCTCAATTAGTTTTTGATGATCTTCTCAACCGAGCGGCGTGCGCCATCGGTGATTTCAACCATGTAAGCGCCTGTCGGCAAGCTGTTGATGTTCAACGAGCGGCTGAAGAAGCCAGCTGCTGCATTTTGTTCAACAACCATGACACGCTGACCAAGTGAGTTCGTAAGCGTGATAACCACTTTCGCAGCACGCTCAAGATTAGCTTCTACGCTAACCATTTCAGCGACCGGATTCGGATAGACACGGATACCTGCAAGAGGTTCAGCAGAAACGCCCGTAACGATAGAATACGTTTGCGATGCAACTTGACCATCAGGATTGGTGATACTTAACGTATAGTTAGTGACAGCAAGACCTGCTGGAATTGTTGCAACAATGCTTGTAGCGCTAGCAGAAACCACAACAAGTGTGGTGCTACCAAGTGCAACACGAGCGCCAGTCGCAAAGTTTGTACCAGTGATGGTGATATTACCACCAGCCGTTGTCGTAACTGAAGGAGTTACACGAGTAATTGCCGGAGCAGGAAGAACGAAGCCCAGTAGAATGGTGTACTGCGCAGTTGCAGAAACACCGCTCGGGTTAATAACCTGAAGCGGATATGTACCAGCAAAGTTGAGGCTGCCAGGAACATTTACAACAAGTTGAGTACCACTCGTGCTTACAACCGTGAGTGCTTGACCATTCAAGAACACGCGCGGTGTGCCAGCAAAGCCTGTACCAGTAATGGTAATAGCAAATGCTGTGCCTGTGCCGGTTGTGCTAGAAGGTGTAACACCATTTTGGCTGATAGTAAGAGCGCCCGGAGTCGGATTGCCAGGAGTACCAACAGTAACCGGCAAGCGGAAACCGATGGACTGGTTATCAGGGTTGGTAATGATGAGTACGCCAAGATCCGGGGTAGCCAAGAGAGCTGCCGGGATAACGACGGTAATCAAGGAATCACCAGTAAGCTGAACGCCACTGAGCGGCTGACCATTGAAGCTGATAGTAGCACCCGGGATGAAGTTACGACCGTTAATGGTAATGGTCGTGTTCGGGGAACCCGGAGGCAAGATGTTCGGCGAAACGTTGGTAATCACCGGACGTGGAAGGTTGTTGACAACGAATGGCAAGGAAGCGGACTGACCGTTAAGGTTCAGAACCGTCAAATTACCACTAACAACACCAACAGGAGC
>JANYDO010000026.1 GCA_025363605.1 Candidatus Kapaibacterium sp. | reverse complement strand
TACTCCGCATAATACTCCTGAAGCGGCTTCACTTGCCCCGTTCCGCCGGAGCGCATGAACTGAAGCCCCTTCAAGCTCGCCTGCGCAGCAGCCAGCGTCGTAATGAACGGCACTTTGAACTTCATCGCAGCGCGTCCCATCACCATTTCGTCCACGCGGGAGTTTTCGCCTTTGGGTGTATTGATGACAAGATGAATATCGCCCTGCTCAATGCGGTCAATCACATTCGGGCTGCCTTCGTAGTATTTTAGCAGTGTTGCGGCTTCCACGCCGTGCTCTTTGAGCCAATCCGCCGTGCCTTGCGTAGCGAGAATTTCAAAACCCATGTCGTTGTAGCTTTTAATCATCTGCGCTGCGCGTGAGGTTTTATCGCGGTCGCAGAGCGAAGCGAAAATGCGTCCGGTTTGCGGAATGTTGATTCCGGCGGAAATATTTGCTTTCATCATTGCACTGCCGAAGGTGGTATCAATGCCCATCACCTCGCCTGTGGAGCGCATTTCGGGACCTAGGTACAAATTCGCTTTCGGGAATTTATTGAACGGAAACACCGATTCTTTAATTGCTACGCGGTTTGTTGCCAGCGAAAAATCGTCAATCGCGGGAACGCCTTCGTCGCCGAAGGATTTCCCAACCATGAGCCATGTTGCAATCTGCGCCAGCGAGACACCACGCGCTTTGGAGATAAAAGGAACCGTGCGAGAAGCACGGGGATTGACTTCCAGTACGTAAATATCGTCGTCCTGCATGGCAAATTGAATGTTCATGAGGCCCACCACATTCAGCGCCCGCGCCAGAGTGCGTGTGTACTCGATGAGGCGGTCAAATTGCTCGTTAGTGATGTTGTACGGCGGCAGCACACACGAGGAATCGCCCGAATGGACACCGGCTTCTTCGATGTGCTGCATCACGCCGCCAATCACAATGCGCTTCGCGTCGCCTTCACCGCCGTCGCAGACCGCATCCACGTCAAATTCGTAGGCGTTTTCCAGAAATTGGTCAACCAAAATCGGGCGCTCCGGCGAAACATTGATAGCGCGGCCCATGTATTCGCGCAAGGAAGCATCATTGTAGCAAATCTGCATCGAACGCCCGCCCAGCACGTAGCTTGGGCGCACAAGCACCGGGTAGCCGATACGCGCCGCAATTACAATTGCCTCGTCCACCGTCGTCGCTGTGCCGTATTTGGGGCAAGGAATTTTGAGTTCGTCAATCAGTTTGCCAAAGCGTTTGCGGTCTTCGGCGAGGTCAATACCTTCGGGCGACGTGCCAAGAATATGGAAGCCCGCTTCGTCAATAGCGTGGGCGAGTTTCAGAGGAGTTTGTCCGCCGAAGGTAACGATGACACCGTCGGGCTGCTCGTGTTCCAATACATTCAGCACGTCTTCCAGTGTGAGCGGCTCAAAATAGAGCTTGTCTGTGATGTCGTAGTCGGTGGAAACAGTTTCGGGATTGCAGTTAATCATAATCGCCTCGTAACCCGCTTGCTTCAAGGCGAAAACGGCTTGGACGCAGCAATAATCAAACTCAATGCCCTGCCCGATACGGTTCGGACCGCCACCTAGAATTACGACTTTTTTGCGGGGAGAGCGCACGGACTCATTTTCCTGCTCGTAGGTGGAGTAGTGATACGGCGTTTCGGATTCAAACTCTGCAGCGCAAGTGTCTATCGTTTTGAAAACAGGCTTAATGCCTTGCTGCTTGCGGTGTTTGCGAACATCTGCTTCGGTTACGCCCGTGAGCAATGCTAGTTGGCGGTCAGAAAAGCCAAGCCGCTTTAAGTGAAAAAGCCGCGTGGCATCAAGGGTTTGAAGAAAATTTTGAGTATTCAGTGTTGAGTGTTGAGTTTGAAATGCGCGGTAGTCCGACAGAAGTTGTTCCGCCTCGTTCACAATCTCGCGGCATTGCTCGATGAACCACACGTCATACTTCGTTGCTGCATGGATTTCGTCCGTTGTCATGCCCATTCGGAGCGCTTCGCATAGGTCAAAAATAGAATCGGATTTGCGACGGAAAAGGCGCTTCAAATGGACTTCTTTGTCAACACGGAAGGTAGAAATGGGTTCAAGATACGAGGCATTGTCATAGCCGAAACCGTAACGGCTTTTCTCAATACTTCGCAAAGCCTTTTGCAAAGCCTCCTTGAAGGTACGCCCAAAGGACATTGCTTCGCCGACGGATTTCATCTGCACCGTTAGCTCGTCATCAACACCTTTGAATTTCTCAAAGTCCCAGCGCGGCGCTTTCACGACGACGTAATCAATCGTCGGCTCGAAGCAAGCGGGGGTCTTCTTCGTGATGTCGTTCGTGATTTCGTCGAGCGTGTAGCCGATAGCGAGTTTCGCAGCAATTTTGGCAATCGGAAAGCCCGTAGCTTTCGATGCTAGTGCTGACGAGCGCGAAACGCGGGGGTTCATCTCAATAATAATCAAGCGTCCGTCTTGTGGGTTCACGGCAAATTGTACGTTGGAGCCGCCCGTTTCCACGCCGATTTCGCGCATAATTGCCAGTGCTGCGTCGCGCATGAACTGGTATTCGCGGTCGGTGAGCGTCTGTGCGGGCGCGACCGTGATGCTGTCTCCGGTGTGGACACCCATCGGGTCGAAGTTTTCGATGGAGCAGACAATCACGCAATTATCCTTTGTATCCCGCATTACTTCCAGTTCGTATTCTTTCCAGCCGATGATGCTCTCTTCCACAAGCACACGCCGCACAGGGCTTGCTTCCAAGCCCGCACCCAATTTTTGGACGAAATCTTCTGCGTCGTAGGCAATGCCGCCACCTGTGCCACCCAGCGTGAACGAAGGGCGGATAATAAGCGGAAATGTGCCGATTTCTTTTGCAATCACCCAGCCTTCCTCAAGCGAGTTCACAAAACCGCCTTTAGGCATCTCCAAGCCGCATCGTTTCATTGCTTCAAGGAACTCTTCGCGGTCTTCTGCCATTTTGATAGATTCCGGTTTTGAGCCGATAAGCTCCACGCCGTATTTCTCTAAAATACCCAAGCGATGTAGCTCCAGAGCGGCATTGAGCGCCGTTTGCCCGCCTACGGTTGGCAGAATAGCATCGGGGCGCTCTTTGGCGATAATTGCTTCGATGTACTCCGATGTTATCGGCTCAATGTAGGTTGCATCTGCTATGTCGGGGTCGGTCATAATCGTTGCGGGATTTGAGTTAATCAGCACGACGCGCAGACCCTCTTCGCGGAGGGCTTTACAGGCTTGAGTGCCGCTATAATCAAATTCGCAGGCTTGTCCGATGACGATAGGACCGGAGCCGATGACGAGAACGCTGTGGAGGTCGGTACGTTTGGGCATGATGTTATTTGGAATAGTGATATTTACAATTCAAAATCAAGATTTGATCATTGTTTACTTCGTACACAAGGCGATGTTCTTGGGTTATGCGACGCGACCACGCGCCACGATATTCATACTTGAGGGCTTCAGGCTTACCAAGACCAGTGAACGGATTACGTGCTATGTCGTTAATGAGTGCAATGATTTTTGCATGAATCTGCTTGTCGTTGATGCCCCATTCATTGAATTGCGCAAAAGCAACGGGGTCAAAGGTGATATTTCTCATTCCATTCTTCCATGGTAAATGTTATGAGATTTTCCGGTTGTTCTTTTGCATTGCGCATAGCCGCCAGTATTTGTTGGTGTGTTTCAGGCGAAGAGCGTAAATACGTGGTATCATCGCGTTCTTCTGCTTCGGATAAAGATAAAACCGCCGAAACATCCACTTCCGCGCCTTCGGGCAAATCAGGTGCGGAAATTTCAATGAGGCCGCCTTTTTTGACGATGGTATGCTGTTGAATGGCTGTAAGCATGGCATTGAAGAGTAGAGAGTTCAAAAGAAACGCCCACCGCCGGACAAGATTGCAAGCCGGACAGGGGCGTAAGTATTACATGATGCTGCGGTGTTGAGAGATGTTGCATTAATGGATAATTGCTTGCTCTAAACGATTGAGGCGCTCTTTGATTTCTACAATTTCTTTTGCCTGTCGGTCGGCTGGCTCGATGACTGCCTTTTGCAGCAGCGATGATAGGGAAATGATTGCATTTGTCGTCCGCAACTGTTCTGCTGCCATCATTTTTTGTTCCGTTGCCATCATGCTTTGTTGCGCCTCTAGTCCTTCCAGCTTTTGCGCCACGATGTCAAGTTTGTCTAACTTCATAACCATATCCGTTAGCAACTCAACCATTCTTTTGTCGTTTTCCATAACGACTCTCCTTTGTATATTTGCCGTATTTGACTATTTGTCAAGCACAAAAGTAGTGATTTTTCATGGAAAATAAAAGTGCTGCAAAGTGAGTGCTTGAAAGCAAGTACTTGAGACAAGTGCTTGAGAGCGGCTTACGTTGTCAGTTGCACAAAGCCGCTTTCGAGCGCATTGTCGGTTGGTCGCCCCATAGCATACTCCTGCATCCATTGGGACATAAGTGCGCTTGCGCCATAGAGAACCAGATGCGGCTCGTGCTGCGGTTGCAAATGCCAGCCTTCAAGCGCTTTCTGTACCATGCCGGCATCGCCGCCGGTGATAAATACAAGAGGGCTTTCGCCTTGAAACTCTTTCTCTACGATGCTTTGAACAATTTCCTTGACGGCTCCGCCAATGCCTCGCACCACGCCAATACGCATTGCCTGAGCTGTGTTTGTTCCGCAGGTAGCATCTTCGAATCCGGGTTCGACTTCGGGCAAAAGCTGTGTGAAGTGGTGCAGAGCGCGTAATTGCGTCCCTACGCCCGGAAGTATTGCCCCGCCCAAGCATTTACGGCGTGTGCTGGCGGCATTGATAGTGACGGCTGTGCCGCAATCAATGGTGATGAGCGGCGCGACAAGCGTGGGATTGTGCTGAAGATTGTGATGTAACGCCCCGATAAGACTCAGCACACGGTCACTGCCGATACCTTGAATTCCCGAAACGTCAATGAGCGATTGCTCACGAAAGATGTCTGCAAGCGGCTTCCAGCGTATATTGCTGCGCTTTTTCAACTCGCCTTCCAGCAGAGAATACGCTTCGGGATTGACGGAGGAAACGCCGAATAAAACTTGCTTGCCGGAAAAATTCCACAAATACTTGTGCATCGGTTCTTGCCAATTAGTATTCAGGTCGGCAGCGAAAAACTGCCCATCGGCAAGAATCTTAATGCGCGTGTTGCCGATGTCTATTGCTCCGGCGAGAATGGGGTTCATAGCGCCTTGGGGAAATGGTGAAAAGTGATATGGTAAAAAGTAATGGCGTTTACAGGCGCGAATATGACGAATGTACGCCTTTTGCACAAATTTTTCCGTTCGCTGTTGCACACAATACAAAAGGCACTGCCACGCGACTTCGCGCTTGGGCAGTGCCTTTTGTGCAGCATAGATTGTGAGCCGTAGAACTTGAAGAGGAGGCTTATTTTTTCTTGCTGCTGCTGGATTTGTCGTCTTTGCTGTCAGATTTTTTGTTTTTGCGAGCGTCTGCTTCCAGACGGAGCGCCTCAGCGCGTTTTTTCATTGCTTCTGCTTCCAAACGCATTGCTTCTGCTTCTTTGCGGACGGCATCGGCTTCGCGGGAGAGGTCATTTGCTTGCTCCGCTAAGTCTTCCGCTTTTTTGGACTCGAAATCATCGTCATCGAAGCGCCAGATGTTTGGTGCGTGGGGCATTCTGGGCGGGTGTGGCATAGAGAAGCGGAAGTTCCGCGCCATGTCTTGGAAGGGGCGTGTATCGAAATGGAAGTTATTCATACCTCTACCGAACGAGCGGCTAAATTCCCGTCCCCAGCGCTCCATATCGTCGCCGGAGAACTGCATGACGACATTGCGGTCGCTGTCTCCATCGCCGTCTTTGTCAATCATAATAGTCATTGTGTTATTGGTCGAGCTGACGTGAACGCGCTTTCCGGCATCGCGCATCACCGAATGAAATCGTGAGCGGAGGCTGTCGCCTTCTTTTTCAAATATACCTTCGAGGCGCTTCCAATCGCCGGCGTTACCATCGGAATTGGAGTAAACAACCTCACCGTTTTTGATGATGGTTACGTTGTTACGTTTTTTCGGTGCTTTGGGTGCGTCGGGTGCTGAAGGCGCTGAAGGTGCTGAAGGCGCTGAAGGAGTTGTGGGTGCTGATTGTGCGAGGACAATGGCTGTGGTGAAAAATACTCCCGCCATAGCGCATAATGCCGTGCTTTTCATGCGAGAAAACGAAAATTGTGTCTTGGGGTACATGATGTAGCTCCGAAAATTGTGGGAAGAAATAATATGTTGATTCTCTACCCGCAAATATACGGAGGCATCAGCTTTTTGGCTGTTAAGCAGACGTTAAAGGATGTTAAGGAAATGTTAATGGTGCAAAAAATTCTCTTCGTGCTGCCGACAGCCTATACATACTCCTTCGCAAGACGTACAATCGTTTCCTCTGCTTCGGCAAAACTCATTGTGGCTGTGCGGCATCCGGCAGCGTTAATATGCCCGCCGCCGCCAAAATGCTGGGCTATTTTATTCACGGGAATCACGCCTTTGGAGCGTAAGGACATCTTGATTTCATTTGGCAGTTCCACTACGATTGCACCCATTTGTACGCCTTGCAAGCCAAGTGTCTGCTCGACAAAGCCTTCGATGTGGTCAAGGTTAGTGCCTGTTTCCAGCATCATTGCATGGCTCACGAGCATCAGACACAGCTTTCCGTCGTGATAGGTTTGCATCGTGGCGAGCGTCTTGCCCAGTAATCGTGAGCGGTTCATCGGGTTTTGATTGAAAACGCTGTCAAAAATATAATATGGTTCAACGCCAACTTCAATAAGCCGCGCAATAATGCGGTGGACATCAGGCGTTGTGCGTGGGAAACGAAAATTGCCCGTATCCGTCATAATGCCTGTGTAGAGCGCTTCGGCGAGTGGTTTGGTGCAGTACGTCTTACCATCGCGTTTTTCAAACAACACCAGCAAGCGGTAGATAAGTTCGGCAGTCGAACAGGCGTTGGTATCTATTGCGTAGGTGTCGGCAAATTGAGCAGGTTCTTGGTGGTGGTCAATCACTGCTTTTACTGCCGGAGAGCGCATGATTGCTTCCTCCATGCCGCGCATTCTGGAAGGGCTGTTGCCATCCAACACAAAAAGCACATCCACACTGGCAAGCAGCGCCGTATCTCGCTCCGCTTCAAAGACGTGAATTTCTTCGCTGCCGGGGATAAAACTTAGGTTCTCTGGTACATGGCTGGGGTTGACCAAATGCACCGTTTTGCCAAGTTGCCTCAAAAGGTGCGTGAGTCCGAGCTGCGAACCAAGCGAGTCGCCGTCGGAATTGACGTGCGTGACGATGCAAAAGGATTGGTGGCGAGTTATGATGTCGAGGCACTCCGCCAAGCCCGCATCAAAGGCGGGAATGGAGGCGAGAGGGGTAAACGTTAATGTTTGCATGAAGTCTAGAAATGAAAAAATATTGGGAAGGTTATTCAAAAATACACCGCGAATTGCTGCGAGGCAAATAGGAAGTAGATGGTTCTACTCGGATTCGGTTGGCAACGACTATTTTTTCGCGCCGTCACGGTGCAAATGATTATCGTTGTGGTGATTTTAGGGCTTGCAGTTTTTCCGTGTGGTGAGTATTTTGCACAACTCTTCACCCGTAATCAGAACGTTCTCCCCGACCAATAGTTTAGCAGCACCAGCTTATATGAGTGTTTCGGTGCTGTCGGGTGTGTTCAGAGTTCACGGAATTTTGGTACGGTATTCTGATTGGATATATTCTTGGCGCAGTTCTCGCATATTGGCAGCTTTCTGCAAAAAAATGGCTTGCAAAGCAGGTGTAGTGGGCTTTGTATAGCTTTTTTCTTCGTAGCACGGACACTCTTGTCTGTGTCCTTTATGTCTGTGCCTTCTGTGTTCTCCCAAACTCCTGATGCTCATTCCTACGACTTTTCGCGTGTGGATAAGCTCTTGCGCGATTCACTTTCTCGTTTTGATGGCGGATGTGCGCTCATTCTTATCCGCGACGGCAAAATTATCTATGATAAAGGCTTTGGCGCTATCACGACTGATTCCGTGATGCCGATTGCCTCTGCTTCCAAATGGCTTTCCGGTGCGCTTTTGCTGACGCTTGTGGACGAACATAAAATCGCACTTTCTGATTCAATTGGAAAGTATTTGCGGTATCTTTCCGGCACAAAAGCCACTATCACTGTCCGCCAGCTTTTTTCGCACACCTCCGGTTTCGCCGGAGAAATACCCGTAATGCGGGATATGAAGCTCACCATGAAGAATGCTGCGTACGCAATTTGCCAAGAGCGTTTGAAATACAGACCCGGAGCCGCCTTTGCGTATGGCGGTGCATCTATGCAGGTAGGAGGGCGCATTGTGGAAATCGTTGGGCAAAAATCGTGGGAGCAGCTATTTCAGGAACGTATCGCCAAGCCTTTGGGAATGGCGCACACAAACTTTTATGGTTTGGGCGTTACGGATAATCCGCTTGTGGGCGGAGGGGCGCAGTCGTCAGCTAGGGATTATGCACGTTTTCTGCATATGCTTATGAATAAAGGCGTTTGGAATGGACGGAGAATTCTTTCGGAAGCAGCAATCAATGAAATGCTCACTAATCAAGCGGGCTGCGTGCCTGTGCTGAAGCAGTATCAGCAGCAAGTGTTCGATACCGATTTTACGACTGCGGAAAAGGCAGACTACGGTGTAGGCGCATGGAGGGTTTCCGCAGAATCTTCAGTAATGATGCCGCCTCTACAAAATCTTAGCGAAGTAAATTCACAAGGGCGCATGGGTTTCACGCCGTGGATCGATATGCAGCGCGGTGTGATTGGCGTACTGGCTACGCATACCTCGCTTCGCCAAATTGCCCCGACGTATCGTTCGCTCAGAAAACTCCTGCGCGATATTGTACCCATCTTGCCCATGGCAGCTATTGCTCATGCTAATCTCAATGCAACAGCAGCAACCGTAACGACTTCCAGCGTCCGCAAGCACTGACAATTCTTTTCCTGCGTACCAAGTTCAGACGGTGTTTCAAAACTCCGTTCAAAACTCTGTAATACCCGCCGCAAGACTCGCCCGAAAATGTTTCAATCCAATCCGATACAGTACAACTGCTCCCGTTAAACTCAGCGCCGCGACGATGCTCATCGAATAGCGTAGGGCTGCGTCATTGTGAAAAACAAAATCGGTGAACGATGACACAATAAATGGTCCCGTGCCGCCGCCCATCACGTTAATAGCAAAAAGAAATATCGCACCGGCTTGTCCACGCATTTTATTCGGCATAAGCTGTTGAATCGCTGCCGGAGCGGCTCCGTAGGGCATAAACCCAAAAAATCCCGTCCAGACAAAACACATTGCTGCCGTCGTGCCGCTGGGCATATGAGGCATAATCACTGCCACGGGTAGCAAACACGCCGCCGCTGTGAGCATGACACGCATATTTGCGTCGGTATGCCCGCGCTTCAGGAAATATGCCGCAAGACGGCTGCCAGCCCACAGACCAAGCGTACCGAAAATAATACTCGTCGAACCTTGCCAAAGCCCTATTTCAGGGCGCTTCCAACCATAAGTACGCAAGAAAAATTCGGGAAACCAAAAGCCTACACCTTGATTGAATATGGAGAACATTCCGAAGCCAATCGTATGGCAGAGTGCCGCTTTTTTGTGCTGTTTCAGATAGCCCAACACTTCGCGGACGCGGACGCTGCGCGTATTGTCTGCGCCAATGCGGGCGGGTTCTTTGACGGTAAAAAAGAGCATACTGATAACAAATCCGGGCAAGCCGACAAGAAAGAAAATGTATTGCCACGCATGAATTTCGCCCACAATGGGAAGCGTCATCATTCCGGCAGTAGCAGCAAATCCGGCAATCGTGCCTGCGAGTATGACCGCCGTACCGTTACCGATAGAAATTCCCATTGAATAAACGCTCATAGCAGTTGTACGCTTTTCGGGCGGAAAAAGGTCGGCAATGAGCGAATACGCGCTGGGACTAAGCGTTGCCTCGCCCACGCCTACGGCTACACGTCCCACGAAGAGCTGAACGTATGATTTTGCCATGCCGCAATAGACTGTCGCCAGCGACCAGAGTGCGATACCGCCCGCAATCACGTTTCGCCGTGTGGCATTGTCGGCAAGCCGTCCGGCTGGAATACCGAGAAGCGTATAGAAAAGCGTAAAGGCGATACCCATAAGCAGGCTTAAATGCGAATCGGTAACGCCAAAGGTTTGCTTGATAGGACCCACGAGATAGCCCAAGATAACGCGGTCAATCATGGACGAGGTGTACGCCAGAAGCAAGATTGCAACAGCATACCAGCCCGTGCGCGAAGGCGGGAAGTTTGGTGTGGACATGGAATAGTGGTTGTGATAGAGAGGTGGTGAAGCCGCACGTGAAATTGAGCCTCGACCGAAAATTGAGCTTCTACCGAAAAGTTTTTATCCAAAAATTGCTTCGTCACCGAAGAAACAGCTTGACGCGCCTGTCCAGGGGCTACGATTGTAGCGAGCGCCCAGCATCGGACCGCGCCCGGAGCGCAAAAGCGACATATACGGAACAGGTTTCTCCACGTCCGGCTCCCAGATGCAGAGAATACGCACTTCTGCTTTATTCATGCCCTCTGGGGTATAGACCGATTCCGCATAGTGAACGCGCTCTTGGAGAATCCATTTGTCACGTTCTGCGGCGGGAACATTTTCCACATCGGCACGAGTGGGGTTGACATTCACGCCCTTACCGGCAAAGGCGAAAAGTGGCTTGAGAACGTAGTTTTCGATGTCGTGTGGGATTTCGGCGAGGGTATGCAAAAAGTGCGTCTTCGGAACGCTTTTGTGTTTCAAATACGGCATCGAATACTTGCTAATGAGAAAGTACCAGTTCGGATGCCCTGCCCATTCTACATCAAGGTCGTCTGTCCAGTCGAACGGAATAACCGCTTTTGCGTCGTCGAGTTCGTCAATAATAGCGCGGTTGAAGATTCGGTGAATCGGTGTCCATTTGCCGTCACGCTCGTAAAGCAGCTTATTGCCATCTTTTTTCAAGGAGCAAATATCAACGGCGCGAACGCCCGTCAGCTGTTCGGTGGCACGAAAATCGGGCAGAGTTTTTTGTTTGTCGGGCGTAAGCTCCATCAGCACAACATTTTCAACGTTGTGACCGTTTAGAAGATTTTTACGCAGTGTGGTCAGATACTCATCCGGCGTTTTACCGCTCAACGTGTAGTACAGGCGCGGGTCAAGGTGGAAGTGCTCCATTGCCTTGACGGAGTAGAAATGCTGAAAGCCGTAGAGCGAAGGAAAGCCTTGTAATTCAATAAGTTTCGGTTCGTATTCACCATGCTCATTTTTTGTAACAGCAAAGTCCACGATGCCGAAAAGCGGGTGCGGATGCTGTTTGGGTACGGTGTAGCGTTCTTCGAGAGAGGGTTTTGCATAGACGAGATATTCGGGCGTAACGCACTCCAGTAAAATCGAAACGGCAGCATCTTCGAGTTTTCGGGCAAAGCCGCCGGAAAGGAAAAGCGGCATTTCGCAGATGCGAAACTCAACCGTTGTGCCGAGCGTCTGGTCAATATCCTTCAAGAGCGCTTTGTAGCGTTCTTCGGTGTAGTTTTCGGTGGTGAAACTGCGCTGTAATTTTTCAAGCATAACCCTCTGACTCCCGCGGAAAATGGTTTGAGAGAAGAATTGTGAGAATGGTTCTGAACACAGCGCAATTTAGGCGTTCACTGCCAAGAAACAAAGGATTTTTTGCGACTCCTTTCTGTCAGGAATTACGGCGTTGCTTTGGACTCTATCATCCGCCGTGCTCCGATAAAGGTTTTGGCAAGGTAGGTATCCGAAAAAGACTGCTTCACAACGCCGTGTGCGCTGGAGGCGTGAATAACGGTGTCTTGTCCGGCATAGATGCCAACGTGAGAAACACCCGTGCCGTTAGTATTGAAAAAGAGTAAATCGCCAACGGTCAATTCTTCGCGTTCGACCACAACACCGCTCACAAACTGGTCTTTGGTGCTGCGGGGAATGTTCATGCCGGTTTCTTCGTACACTCTCATCACAAAGCCTGAGCAGTCTGTACCTGTGCGGGCGGTGCTGCCATAGCGATAGGGAGTGCCAATCCAGCGCTCGGCGGCAAGCATGATACGCTCTTGTGCGACGGATAATGGTACAGAGGGTTTTGATGATGTGGTTTTGCTTGAATTGGCATGGCTTTTGGGTGAAAGTGAAGATGAAGCGGCTACGGACGGGATGACATTGACCTTTGCCGTAGAGCTAAAGCGAATAGCGCTTTGACAGGCAGGTAGCATAACAACAGCCATGGCGAGGCAAAAATGTCTCACGTTCCGTGAAGAGTAATATGGAAGTGATTCCAATATTGTGGTAGCTGTGAATAAACTATGAATAGCTTTCATGTCGTCAAAGTGAGACAAAGCATGAGAAATAAAACGATGTCGTATCAACATGGAACACACCGATAGTATGGTGAACGAAAGAGTAAAATCGTTACCAGATAATTGAACAAACGCTATGCCAAGTAAGATTTTATCGGCTACGAGCAATGTATATTCAGCTTTTGCATGAGGTATTGATTGTTCGTTTGAATTCTTCGTAAAGCACTATGACTTTTGGTCAATAAAAAAAATTACTTCAAGATACTATCACAGAACGTGAAATTTTCCGATATTTGCACCAACAAACTATAATATCTGTTATGCTGTTCGTCTAATTAAGACGGCAGCACGTAAAGCACATCATTCTCCTATTGGTTTACTGTTTATTTCTTCATAATTTTTTGGAATACAACCATGACAGCTTACGCAGCTTCCACTGCCGCCAAAACGACCGGTCACGCCGGAGAATGGCTTGAGCACGAGATTCGTGAGATTCTCCTAAAAGTTCACCGTAATGAGCGCCTTTCCCGTGCTGATTTGGCAACGGGTGCGCTTGCTCTCAGTATGACTCGCCGATACAGCACCTTGCTTGCGCCCGAGCGTTTGCAAGCAATCCAACGCTTCCTTGTAGAAATCAATACACTTCTGGCTGCGCATCCCGAACTATTGCCATACGATGCGTGAAGAAAAAAAGATGAGTTAAAGATTAGCTGATATGCTGCGGCACAGCTCGAACGCAAAGGGTTAAGAAGGTTTCTCCTTCTGCTCTTTGCGTTTTTTTTATAGTGCATCCAATTTTTAGATTTCCAATGTCTCCATATTTTTCAAATAGGACTTTCGCAAACTCTCCATATTTGCTGTCATTCCGACGCAGGTCGGAATCTATCGGAAACGTGTACACGGCATGGATACCGACCTACGTCGGTATGACAGATTCGATTTGCGAAAGTCCTATCAAAAATAGACGGGGATATGTCCCTTTACCCACCAATGCGGACACCCTAACTACATTTGTTAGCAAAAGTATGAGCAATATTATCATAGATGAATAATTACTCCTCGCAGGGTGCAAAAAAGGCTTGCTTAAGAAAGACAACTTGGCACATTTTTTGCAATTTCAATTTCTGCAATATGTAGTACTCGTTCTTTATGATGTTTCATTCTGGAAAATGTGGAAAATTTTGTGGAAAATACGCAAAGGCATAGCATGATTCGTGAAATAAAGCGTATCTTTGCCACGCGCTGGTAGATAACGTGAGGTGAGTTGGGTAGTAGCATTAAAGTACAATGCTTTAGAAAGTCGATCTTATCTGAAATAATGCCAAATGCCTGATATTCTTCATAGCATCTCAAGTGATGACTTCCAACCTAATTTTTTATAGCAACGAACAGAAAACCCTCTTTTTCAATTCACAAGTATTTTTGTTTTTGGAGATATACTATATGAACTCTCTACACACTTCTGCTCAGCAGCGCTCGCCCATTCGTGGCGTAGCTCTGCGCCCCCTGAGCGGACGCGCCGGAGACAGTATCAGTGCCAAAGCCGCGAGTCCCTCGCTTGAGGCTTTGGATACGATGCAGCAGGATGTATCCTTGCTACATCGCACACTGCGTACCGTCTTGAAGGCGACACGCACGGCAGCACGAAGCTCTGTCGCGCAGGTAATGGCATTTGTCTTGGTACTTTTCGCTACGGCAAATATTGCGACAGCAGCAACTTTTTTCCGCGTTGGTGGAGGTACATGGAATTCAGCTCCTAATTGGAGCTCGACTTCTGGTGGCCCTGGTAGCGCAGGCGTTCCAGGCGTAAATGACATTGCAATTTTTGATAACCTTACTGGCGCAGTCACAATCAGCATGGGCGGTTTAACGGCTCAGGTGGGTCGTGTTGTCGTTCAATCGGGAGTTACAATCACACTGAGCGATGGTACGGCTTCAGTACTGCAGCTCAATGGCATTGTGGGCGATAATCTGAATTCTCCTCTTATCGTTGCTCCGAACTCCACACTGTTTGTCGGGAATAATGTTACACTTTCGATTGCAGCAAACGTTGGTGGTGCACCTTTAAGCGCACAGATATTCGGCAGTATAGCTGTTGGTAGCACCGGACTGCTCGGTCCGTTGGGTATCGTCAGTAATGCCGTTGCAGCCAATTTTAGCATTGAAGATGGTGGTGCTTTGCGTATGTCTGGCGGTACCTATGGTAGTGCCGCAGGTGCAATTCAGTACGCATCAACAGGAGCTCGTGGGACTTTGATTTATGACCGTCCTGATAACGTTACACAAACTATTCCCGCTCCGGGTGGTACGGCCGAAATTCCTGCCACCGCATTGGGAAATCTTACCATTCGTCGAAGTGTTGCTGCTGTAACGCAAATGACAGGAGGCAGTAATTATCAACTTACAGGGACGTTGTCGGTTCAAAATATCACATCTGTTCTTTCGATTCCTCTCAATACGACCGTGACAATGGCTGCCAGCCGTATGATTTCCGGTGGTACGATTACGACTGTGGACAATCCGGGTATGCCGATTGAGCTTATTTATCAAGAGCTTTCCGCTATGCCGCTTGGTGCGACGACATCTGATTTGGCTTTTACGCCCCCGGCAATGTTGACGAGGCTTCGCAACCGTGTTGCGACATTAAATGTCAGTCTTTTGACCGATATGCAAATTTTTGGTTCCGCCACAAGTGGTATAGAGGCTGCCGATGCAGCTGCGGTTGCCGGTGTGAACCAAGGTGGTCAAATTACTGTTGGCGCAGGACGAACTGTTTCAATACGAAATAACTCTGTCGGTAACATCGGTAACTTCACAACGAGTCGCCTGATTGTGAATGGTACCTTGGTTATCTCTACAGGTTCCACAATTAGCAATACCAATACAGCCGGTACGGGAACAAGTTCGGGTCTTCTCGTTGGCTCCGGTGGACGGATTCAGTTTTGGGGAAACACTGCACAGATTACTCCCGGTGCAGGTAATACCTTCTACACCGATGCAACGTCTATTGCGGATTTCCAAGATGCTCAAAATCCGGGCTTAATGGCACGCCCAAGTACACCGCAGGAAATACCGCCCGTTATGAACGGTTCTATCACTGTTAATCGTTTGGGACCCAATGCAGCTGACTTGAATATGGTCTTGCTCAATGGCCCGGTAACGCAGAATGGGAATCTCAATCTTGTTTCCGGTGGTATTGGCATGAACGGAAACAGAATGATTCTGAATGGTACGGCGACAGTAACTACCGGTGGTTATATTGCCGGCAGTGCTGCTGCGACCGGTTCAGCATTTGTGTACAATAATGCTGCTTCTACTTCCATTCAAACAACGAACAGTACGCTCACTATTTTTAATCACTTTGGGGTTACGAATACTGGCAATCTTAGCTTGAGCGGGCGAGTAGAGGTTAATGGCACAAACTATGTTGCCGCATATGATCTTGCAACAAACAATGCAAATGGGCAACTTCTCCTTAATAACACCGGTAATATTATTGCTACCGGTACGATGACGCTAGCTTTTTCCGGTGCAAATGTCGCTGGTGCTGGTATCGGACAAGGTGGAAACATCCCGGCAACGAATACAGCAGGAATATTGGGTAACACGGGTACGCAACTTGTCTTCAATGCGCCGCAAATTCGCTCATATGTGCGTATGGTTCCGGGTGGTCAGGTGATTGGAAATATGTTTTTGCAACCGACAGCAATGCCAACAACACCCATTGACTATCTGGTTTCTCTGCTTACTCCTCTGACAATTAATAATTCTCCGGCACTAACATTCTCGAATAACGCAATTCTACAAATTGGTACTGGCGATCTTACGCTGTCGAATTCCAATATTTCAGGAGTTCCTTCAGCGGCAGGGAATTTTATTGATGCCTCACGAGGCGGACGGCTTATTGTGCAGAACATCAATGTAACAGGCTATACCTTCCCTATCGGCGCAAACGTCGGTGCAGGTGTAGCATCGCGTTACTTGCCTGTTACTATCAATAACACGGTAGCGCCTGAAAATTACACGGTTAGCGTAACAACAGCCATTGTCAATCTTCCCGCAATTCCGGCTAATTTGGTCACAAGCAGCGTCAACGCTCAGTGGACAGTCAGCAAAGGCAGTGCACCCTATAATGGGCCGATTACACTTCAGTGGAATCTCGCTGACGAACCGGTTGCTTTTAATACCTCGCTCACGAGCAATTCTGCTTTGACGAGTATTCGTCGCTGGACAGGAACATCGTATGCCAACGTTCTGCCGACGACACTTCCCGTCTTTGGTCCGCCCCGCACATTGCAAGCGACCTATAATGGTAATTTGTCCAGCACACCGTTTATTGTATCCAATGCACTTTTTCCGATTTACTGGGTTGGTGGGAACAATACGGATTGGGGAACAGCTTCTAACTGGGCTTCCTCATCTAACGGCACACCGGGTAGTGCAGCACCTCCGGGCATCAACGACTGGGCAATTTTTGACCGCTCAATTGATGCTCCCGTGATTTCGACAAATATTCCGACTGCAATTCAACGACTAACGGTCATGGGAGGCGCTTCGCCGACACTGGCTCAAGGCACAACGCTCAATCTTGCACAGCAGATGATTGCTGCCGATGTGAATACCTTCTTCGGTGAATCGCTTCATATTGCAACCGGTTCAACCTTGCGTTTGGCTGGAACAAATTTGAACATTACCCCAACCGTAGCAGGAAACTTTGAGCGCGGTATCGTCTTCGGTACATTCCGCATTGACCCGCCTTCGACATTTAATCACACCGTCAATATGGCTACGGCAAGTTTTGTCGTTGCTAGCGGTGCAACCTTGCAAATGGCAGGTGGTACGTTTACCAAAGGCATGAATACGGGACTTATTTACAATACACCTGTTCCTTATACAGCGCTTCCACCGACCATTCCGCCTACGCTGGCGTATGCGGATGCTTTGACAACATCGGTAACAACATTACCCGCCGTCACAAATGAGTGGGGATCTGCAACACCAACGCTCACGGCAAACTTGATTGTGAATCGTACAGGTACAAATACAGATTTCTTCATCAGCACTGCCGGAACAACCACAATAACGGTTAATAATAATGTCAATATCCTTGCCGGTCGTTTTAATCTTCTTTCCAATCAGCAACTCACCGTCGGTCCGGCTCCTACCAGTCAGACTTCGGCTGTAACAGCAACGGTTAATGGAACATTTATCGGTAATGGTTCGACCTTAACAAGATTAACGATTAACGGACAAGGTCCGTCGAATCCGCGTTTTACGGGTGCATCTCTTCTTGATCGCAGTTTAGGTTCTCTTGTTATCGGTCAAACATTGACTGCCGGAGCTCCACTGCCACAAGTTGTTCTTAATTCCAGTCGTAATTTAACTGTGTTAGCGGCTGCGGGCTTAAATGTAGTTAACGCTGATTTGAGTTTCGGTTTGCGTATTGCGCAAAACGACACACTTACGCTCTACCGAGACGTTACAGCCGGTGCAATCACCTCCGGTCGTGTGTTGGTGGATGGTCGTTTGACGCTTGCCGGTGAAACGGCTGCTGCATTCCCTGCATTGAATAACGCAACGGCAACTGGGCTTGTGATTGGCACAACCGGCACTCTTGACCTCATTAGTGTTGGTCTGGGTGGCATTACGACGAATCCTGTTGTTTATCTTGCCCCGACTTCGACTCTCCGCTACGGCGGTCAGCGTACGGTCAGCACCTCGCCGATTGAATTCCCGAACCTTTTTGGTGCAACGCTTATTGTTGATAAGGGATTTGCACGCGGCGGTGTTCTGCCGGGTATTATTGATAACCTCGTGCAAATTGACGCTAACAAAACTATCACCGGCGCAACTATCCAGTTGCTGAATGGTGCAATTGACCTTGCAACAGCAGGGGTACGCTTCACAATGCGTGCGGCACTCAATTCGCCTTCACCGCTTGGTATGTTCCGTGTCGGTATGGGCGCAGCAAGCAATAGCTGTATTGAGTACAACAACCCTACACCGACAACACTTCGTTTCGATGCAAGCGGTGGTGTGCCATTCCTTGGATGCTTGACCGTGACAAATGCAAACGTTACGATGGCTTCCGGCACAAACGCAACCTTCCAATCTGCAACGGCTATTACCGATGCAGGGCGTATGTTCTTGGACGGAACGGCATCATTGGTAATGAACGGTAACTCTCTCAGCTATACTGGTAACAATACGGTTGGTGGTTTCATCAATTCGGGTTCCGGTACGCTGTTTGGTGGTGCTACTTCAAATCTTACCTTCACCTCCCCGCGTCAGTCTGTCTTGCGCATGGCGGGCGGAGCAGGTAATCAACTGAACAATATGCAGGTTGATGCTGCTATGGCGCTTGTCACCAATCCACTTTTGGTGATTACCAGCGCTACGGCGGTCAATGGTACGCTTTCCATGAACACGACGAATTTTGCACCGGCAAACGGTGGCGGTAATATCCGCCTCGAGCCGAATGTAACGTTTAACGTCAATGCTACGAACGCAACCTACACGCCAATTCGTGATAATAACTTTATCGAAACGGCACTTGGCGCACGTCTGATTATGCCGATTCCGGCAGGTTCATGGCGCACATTCCCCGTGGGAACGACAAACACGCTTAGTTCGGCAATCTTCTACTCTCCGGTAATGATATTTAATAGTAGCGCCTCAAGCGATTTCTATTCTGTTAATGCCGCTTCTACGATTACCAATCAAGCCGGAACGTATCCGCAGCGTGTCAATGTTCAGTGGACGGTAAACAAAAACAGTGGCGCAAGTACTGCCGACCTCATGCAGTATATGTGGGAAATTAGCCACGAAGCACCCGGCTTTGTCCGTAATAATGCTTTTGTCGGTCAATGGACAGGAGCGACGTATAATAACCTACTCAATTCATCGTTGGGTGGAGCCAGCACAATTGGTGTTGGTAGCACATACTTTAGCGCTATCAATTCTCTACCAATTACTTCGTATAGCAATACCCCGTTTGTGGTACTCAATCCGCCTACCGCGATTATTCTCGCCGCGGACTCACTCTCAAGTAGTGGTTCGGGCGGTTTCAATCCCGCAACGCCAAACGGCTTTGCAAGCCCCGCAGCTGGCAATCTCACCATCACAAGCGGTACGCCCTTTACCTTGCGTATTAGCTCTTTCAATGGTTTGAATCAGCGTTCACCTGTCCTAGCTGCACTGAACGTACAGGCGCACCTCTTCTCGCTTCCGGGAGCAACGGCTGTCTTTAACACTACCGGTACTGGCAGTGTCTTTACACCGATTGTTCTGAACGTTCCGGCAAATCCTATTAGCGCGACAACAACCAATATTACCTTCGACTGGCTGAATTTTGGGAATCAAGCCAGCACGACAGCTATCCTGCGTCTCTACGACCCAACAGGTACGCTGACATCGGCTACACTCACAGTGACCATTCTCGCTCCACCACTTCGCGCTTCCACCATTGCTTATACGCAAGTCCAAAACTCCAGCAATGGTACATTCGGCTTCAACGGCGGCGGTTTGGGACAGTTCAATATCACCGGTGGTGTGGGTATTCCGATTAACTTTGGTTTCTTCTCGAATACAAACTTCTTGGTTGCTACGACAAACATCACGTCCGTTGTTGCCAGCATCGCCGTTCACCCTGCTAATCCGGGATCAATTTTCTCTACTACACCGGGCGGCTCCAATGGTGCTATCAATCCTCAAACCGTAGCTATTGGGGCAACGGGTGGTTTTATCTTCCCAATATTTAACTGGACAAACCCTCCGGTTAATGGTGGTATTACTAAAGCATTCATCACACTCACTGCACCCGGTATCGGTTCAACGACGGTAACCGTTACCTTGAGCACGAGTAGCACGGCTCCTGTACCTACCCGTCTCGGTTATGCTGTCAATTCCGGTGATTTGCTTAATGCCGCAACCGGCACTTTGGGCTTTAACGGCGGAAACTTTACCGTAGGAACCCCGATAACAAGCGGTCAACAAGTTCGCGTGAACTTTGCTTCCTTTGTTGAGTATGGTGCGGTCATTCGCCCGACATCGCCAACACAGGTACAGCTCACGATTGCGCCGGATCCTATCAATCCGACGGATGTGTTCACTATGGATGGCACAACAGCTACAACGGTTTCTCAAGTTGACGGTACAGGGTCATTGTTCCCGCGTATATTCTACACGGCAAACTCCCCCGGTCAGCGAGCGGCAATCGTTACTCTATCGGTTGTAAGTGGTCAGACAACACTTCTCTCCACAACTGCGCAAGTATGGGTGACCACGACCGGTTCTATAGCAACGGTAACCTCGTTTAATCCAAGCGTCGGACCAACAACCGGTCACTCTACCCCAGCTATTGGCGGCGCGGGTATCAATGGCGGGAATCGCAATATACCAAGCGGTCGTCCGTTTAACATTGATTTCGGCTTCTTCAATGCTGCGGATGTCTTGGCAACTGGTGCAGGTAACCCCGTGCAACTTTCTATTGTCAGCGTTACCCCTGCAACAGAGACCGTAACAATTGATGGTAGTTCCTCAATACCTCTGATTTTCGGCGCTCGTCAAGCAACATTGCAAAATGTTATTCTGAACTGGCGTAATCCTACGGTTGCCGGACCAATTAGCGTTGTCGTTCGTTTGACACCGCAAAATTTACCGCCGGTCTATGGCGTGATTGCTTCCACAGATGCAACTATCACGCTGTCAACCGGAGCAAGTATACCGGTAGCGTTGGCATTTAGCCAAATTTCTTCGACCGGTACACAAGGTATTAATGGTAATAATCCAAACATCGCAAACAACATACCGTTCAGTGTTGATCTTGGTTTGTTTGATGCAAATGGTGTTCTGGCAAATTCGCTTTCTAACTCATCGGTTACTTTGACAGCACAAGCTGTGACACCGGGCAACACGTTCACTGTCGGCGGTAATGCTTCCGGCGTTTTCGTGAACCAGTCAGGTATTAGACTGAATGGCGTTACGGTAACATGGACAAACCCAAGTGCCCCGACAACGCAAGTACGGCTCGTGGTCAGCACCACAGCAGGTGCCGGACCGATTGCTGCAACCTCGGCAATTGTTACCATATCTGCTGCTGCTATTTTCCCGACTATTACCGGATTTACACCGCCCACGGGCGGGCCGGGAACGACGATTCTTATCAATGGCTCAAATTTCACCGGTGTTAATACTGTTCTATTCAACGGTGCTCCTGCTACGACTTTTACCGTACTTGGTGATAATCTTATCTCAGTAGTGGTTCCTGCCGGCGCATCTACGGGCTTTGTTACGGTATCTCGTCCTACGACTGTAACCTATCCGGGTGGTTCAGGTACATCCACGGCTATCTTTACTGTCGGGACGCCGTCAACTATTTCATCCTTTACGCCAGCAGCTGGTGGTACAGGTACTGTTGTTACTATCACAGGAACAAATTTTGGTACGTTGACGAATATCTTCTCAGTCACGATTGCCGGTATTACCGGTACCGTGCAGAGTATCAATGCTGCCGGTACAGAGATGGCAGTATTGGTTTCCGGTACATCCCTCACGCAGCGGGTTGGTCCTATCGTAATTACTGGTTCCGGTGGGGTAAGTACTTCGACTCAGCTCTTTACGTATAACTTGGCTCCTGTCATTAGTAGTGTAACACCAAACTCTGCTGTGGTCAACGGTCAAGATATTCCGATTATCATTCGTGGCTCGAACTTCAATATCAATTTGAATCCGGCTCCCAACGATATTCAATCCGGTGTTTTCTTCTCGCTTTCTAATGCACCGCAAGCTATTAGCCCATCGTCGCGTATTTCTATCCAAAGCGTATCGGCTACGGAGATTCGCGCTACGATTTCCGGTACGTTCAATAACATGATTGGGCAACGCTTTATCACGGTCTTGAATGCTGACGGTCAATACACAAATATTGCTTTCCAACTTGTTGCCGGTGGTACGCCGACCTTGACGAGTATTTCGCCAAGCGTGACCTCTGCAAGTGGTGTTGCCTTTATTGCGACCATCAACGGTACGAACTTCTTTGGTTCTGCCGGTACGACGGTCACAGCAAATGGGCGCTCCATCAGTATTTTGTCTGCTATTGCTAACCAAATAAGAGTTATTATTCCTGCCGACCTCAACCAAACGCCGCAAACGCTCACTATCGTTGTGCGGAATTCCGACGGTCAGCAAGTACAAGGGACAATTGTTATCAGCGATCCAGGTCGTCCCGTTATCAGCAGTCTTACGCCACCGCGTGCGATTGTGGGTACGTCGGCTATTATTGTTACAATTGCCGGCTCGGGCTTCTTTTTGAATGCAGATGTTACCTTTAATAACATTCCGATTCAGGTCTTGGCTAATCCGGTGCGCACCACAACACAAATCGTGGCTGTGATTCCGGCAAATCTGCTTACATCCTTTGGTACGTTCCCGCTTCGGATTACGAATCCGGGAGGTTTCTCCGGTGCAGCGCTCTTCAATGTTGGCTATCCTGCGCCTACCATTACCAGTGTACTGACGGCAAGTGGAGCAATATCCGGTCAAAACGTAACGGCAGCTTCGGTCTTCCCGTTCCAGTTAGCAATAACCGGCACAGGATTCCGCCAAGGTTTGTCGGTACGGTTTAACGGTGTACAGATAACCGTCGTTTCGACCTCCGATACGCAGGTGATTGTTCAGGTACCAGCCGGACTGAATAATACGCAAGGTGTCTTCCCGATAACGCTTGCGAATGCCGATGGATTTGAAGGATCATCTACCTTCACCATTGGTCAGCCAAATCGTCCGGTTATTACATCGGTATCGCCTTCCACGACCAATGCAACCGGTACGCCGTTTATTATCACTGTCAATGGTCTGAATTTCGGTGTAACACCACAGGGACAGCCGCTTGCGGGCTTCCAAATCCGCTATAACGGCACGGTGCTGCAAATCTTGGGTGCAAACCCAACGCAGGTAACAGCATTCGTTCCGGCAGGTGTCAATAGCCAAGAAGGTACAGCAATCGTACAGATAATCAATCCTGACACGCAGTTTGCACAGGCTTCGGTGAACGTCCTTTGCTCTTTGTGTCCGATTATCTCCAGTGTAACTCCGACGGATTTACGCCCGCAGTACAACTTTGATGTCACCTTTACGATTAACGGTTCCAACTTCCAGCAAGGTGCAACCGTAACAGTCGGTGGTGTTCCGCTTCGGATTGTCAACACAGGTGCAAATCAAATCACAGCGATTGCTCCGGCAGGGTTCTTCTTAGGAGACCCAACAATTCGTATTGTGAATCCTGATGGACGTTCATTTACGCTTCCAAATGCTTTCCGACCAAGTGTTCGTGAAGTGATGACAGTCGAAGTAATGACCGGCAGCGTCTATCCGAACCCGATAGAAGAAATGGTGAGCTTCGAGGCAAATCTGCCAAAAGCAGGACAGTTGCGCGTTCGTATCACGGATGTTCTTGGGAACACCGTTGTACTCTTCACGCAAGCAGTCGGCGCAGGCAAATTCTCGCAGCAACTTGATGTAAGTGCGCTCCATTCGGGTGTGTACTTCTTCGAGATGACCGATGGTGAACGCCGATTTACCGACAAACTCATCAAACGCTAATAGCAAAAAAGGAAAACGTGGAGTCCACCGCAAGGCAGGCTCCACGTTGATTTTCGGTAGAATATCAATCGAAATAAGTCTCTCAATCTCGCCCGCAAGGTGAGTGAATGATGAGATAGGGTAAAAGCCCCGGCACACACAAGCACAGCGCTTGAACGTGCCGGGGCTTTTTTGTCTCTTGATTTTTGTTCTTGATTCTGGGTGTTCGCTTCCCTGAGAGCTATCGGATAAACCTCTTAAGGATAGCTAAAAAAATAAAGTGTCCACGTTTTTGGGCTTCGGTAGCACAGACATTCTTATCTGTGAGTTTTGGAGCGGTGTTCTGAGCGCTCTGAGCGTTATGTTCAGGCTTAGGACTACACAGACAAGAATGTCTGTGCTACCAAGAAAGGTGTGACCACTTATTTTTGACTTGTTCCTAAGGAAATGGCTTTACAGCAAGGTTATTCCCGGTTCTCCCGCAATAATTCGCTCGTCCAATTCTTCCAGAAGAACTGTTTCTATGCGTTCCAATGCGTTGGCTGTGCTTGAAGTGATGGTGAGGTCGGTAAAGAGAGGCGTGCCGCAAAGCAAGAACACGTGCGGCTTTTCATCGGCGAGAAACTCGCAGCGCATTCCGACGGGAACGATTGCGACGCGCTTTCCGGCTTCGGCGCATTTGCGGAGAACCCGCTCTACGCCTCGATTGTAGTTAAGCGGGCGCTTTCCCCACGCAGCAAGTTCGCCTTGCGGAAAGAGGACGACAATTTTGTTGCCTTGAAGCAAGGAAACGGTGTAATCAAGCGATTCCACGATGCCTTTAGGGGACTGCTGATTGATAGAAAATGCGCCGACAAAGCGGAAAAACCAGAATTCACGTAAGCGATGTTCCAGCATCATAATAAAAAACTCGCGTTGCCAAACTGCATCGTTGAGCAAATACGGAAAGAAGCCATCCCACCACGTAGAATGATTGGGAAGCAAGAGAATAGGCGTGTTTTGGGGGATTTGTGGCAATTCGCCCAGCACGTGCAGCGCATGGAAGCGCTTTTTAACAAGGAAACGGAGATAGCGGCGAAAAATGGCGTGTGCCCAGCCTCGGTGGGAAGCAGAAATCATCGTGTAAGAAGGAGAAAGAAATTCACATAGACATAGACAATAGGTGCGACAAACATCGCCGCATCGAAGCGGTCGTAAACGCCGCCATGTCCGGGGATGATATTGGAACTGTCTTTTACGCCCGCATCGCGCTTGAAGAGGGATTCGACTAAATCACCAAACTGCCCGATAATTCCCACTAACGCGCCGATAATTCCCGCATGAAGCGGTGGCAAAAACGGCAAAAGGTAGTGCGCAAGCGCCACAAATGCTGCCGACGAAGCCAGAAAGCCCACCACAGCGCCCTCCCACGATTTATTGGGGCTAACGCGCGGGAAAAGTTTGTGCTTCCCGAAGGCTTTTCCGGCAAAAAACGCCAGCGAGTCGCACGTCCAGATAGCTATAAATGTAGCAAAAACAAGCCATGCGCCCCATTTGTCTCCAGCGGCAAGACGCTCTGCGGGAGAGAGATTATTCAGAAATGGCGCAACGGCAGGTAATGCAAGTGTTCGTCCGCTAAAAGTCATCCGTAGTCCGAGAAGGCTTGTGAGAAACACGCCAACGTAGAACACGCCAAAGGTGGTAATGGCAGCATTCCAGAGCGGATGCGGCTTATTGCGAAGAAGTTCTGTAATAAGAACAGCCAGCACGAACAACATCACGAGTGCCGGAAACAGTAGGCTAACGAGGGTGGGGGGCAGAGTATCTGCCACAAAAAAATATGCACCGGCACAAAAACTTCCCACATAGCCGATAATACGCTGCGGTGCGGCAGATGTGTGCTTGCCTAAATCATATAATTCCTTCAAAGCCAAGATAGCAAGCGCTTCGGCAAAGATGCCAAACCAAACGCCGCCCACAATGACTAAACCAATGATGATGGGTGCGGCTATGACGGCAACGATAGTGCGGGTGGCGGTATTACTCACGGGAAGTGCTTTGAGGTTAAAAACAGATGGTAAACTTTATGAACGGATACGCGTCAATGAATCTGCTCCATGCAGGCGGCGGCAATTTTTTCTGCTTCTTCATCGCTTTGCGCTTCGGCGATGACGCGAATAATTGGCTCGGTATTGGAAGTGCGCAGATGCACCCAGCCTTTATTGGGAAGCGTGAGCCGCAGTCCGTCTTCGGTATTGATACCGGCGCTTGGGAACACAGCTTTGACGGCTTCAAAAACGTCGTGGACATTACCGCTAAATTCTTTCTTGCGCTTGACCATCGAATAGCGCGGCAAGGCAGCGATGACGCTGGAAAGCGTCATTTTTGGGCGCTCTTGCTTGACCTGAGCAAGCAGCAGTAGCACAAGTGCTGTGCCGACGAGAGAATCCCGTCCGGCATGGCAAGCAGGCAAAATCACGCCCCCGCTACCTTCGCCACCAATCAGTGCACCATGCTCCAGCATTGCCCGTACGACGTTGATTTCGCCGACGGGAGTGCGTATGACCTTTACGCCATAGTGTGCCGCTACATCTTCGACAGCTTGGGTGGTGGAGAGATTCACCACGACGGGCGCGTCTGCGGCTTCGCCGAAGTATTGTTTATTGCGCAAGGCGGACAGTGCTGCCAGCACAATCGTAAACTCCTCGAACACCACGCGCCCGCGCTCATCCACGAGTACCAGACGATCGGCATCGGGGTCAACGGCAACACCTAAATCTGCTTTATGCTCTAAGACTGCTTTTGCCAAATCGCCCAGATTTTCCGGTATTGGCTCCGGCGTGTGTGGGAAAACGCCCGTACCGTCGCAGTAGAGCGGGATAACTTCGCAGCCAAATGCTTTCAGCAAGTACGGTATAAAGTGCGAGCCGGCAGCATTGACAGCATCCACGACGACGCGAAATTGCTGTTTGCGGATAAGTTCCACATTGCCGGAATTAGAAAAGACCGGTAGCAGCATGATAGATTCGGTATGGTGTGAGGCGGGATTTTGGTGCGTGGTCATGCTTTCGCCGTGCTGGTCTTTGACAAACCGAAAACGGCGTTCCTCTAAGCAAAGCCAAAAAGCGGCGTTTTCATCGGCACCTAGAAAGATACCATCGCCGTTAATGAATTTCATACCGTTCCATTCGACCGGATTATGCGACGCAGAAATGGAGATACCGCCCGCTACGGCTTGATGTTCGGCAAAAAGCTGTACCGTTGGCGTAGGAACGATGCCGAGTTCCAGTACCTCGCGCCCGCAAGCGGCGAGCGTGGCGCAAACGATTTTTTCAATCCATTGTCCCGACGGTCTGCCATCGCGCCCGACGGCAACAATACCCGGTGGTAAATAGGAAGCAAAAGCGGCGGTGTATTCTGCCACAACAAAGGGCGTGAGCGCATCGCCAAGCGTTGCGCGTACTCCGGAGATAGAACGGATAAATGACATAGATGGTTGGGTCTCCTCAAATTCGCTAAAAAATGTAGGCAAAAATACGGATGAAGCGCCGAAAAACCCATAGAACGACGGCTTTCTATGGAGTACGCTCAAAATAATCATACAAACATTCTCTACAAAGGAAGATTACGCAAAAACGATTTTCACGGAGAAATTTATGAGAATTGTACGCGCACGGTGATTTGGTATTGATTTTATGCGAAAATTTCCCTAGTTTCCAAATCTTATTGCGCACTTCGCAAGAGTACACTTCTTGACTACAAAGAATTCCACCTCGTTTTGTCTCATGTTCTCCATTACTGTCAACATTCTAAGGCATTACGCTTGAAGGTGAAAAATGATACCGACCCAAAAACACATACTCATTTACATTTCTCACATTGTGATTTTTCCATTTTTCTATAAGGATAGTTCAATGAATCAACCCCGTACTGGTGCGACCTCTCGTGCATTGCGGTCTGCAATCTTGCGCTCGTGCGCTGTGCGTTTTGCCATATGCTTTGTCATGGCTTGGGCACTCCTTTTGCCCTTTGCTTTTGAACTTTTTGCGCAATCATCCAGTGCCGACGCAAGTGCCACTGTACAGAAGCGTACGAAGGAAGATGCACGTGCCAACACCATAGTTCAAATAAAAAGACGCTCTCTCATTCCGGGAAGCCAGCTTGCCAATGGGATGTACAACCTCGCTAAAGCTCCGCGCCGCCAAGCACTCAAAGAAGGCACATACGAAAAGGGCGCTATTTATGTCAAAACCCGTGAGCTTTTCACTATGGGCAAAGGCGCAAAGACCTTCCAATCCTCGGTGCTGATGAGTACGCTGGAAGGCGTGAACGTGCGCGAGATTCGTCCCGTTTCCACGCCGCACAATAGCGGTGCTATGCTCACAAGCGACACCTACGGTCTGGGGCGGCTCTATGCAGTGCGCTTCGAGCCGGGTGTGGACGTGCAGAAACTCTGTGATGAGCTTGCGAAGAATCCCGAAGTGGAATATGCCGAGCCGATTCGCATCTATCAAGTCTTACAAGACCGCGTTACCCCCACAGATCCGCTTTTCACCAAGCAATACCAATGGGCGCGAATAGAGGCAGAAAAAGCATGGGGTATCACGCAAGGCAGCGAAAAAACGATTATCGCCATTTGCGATAGCGGTGTGGATATTGAACATGAAGACTTAAAAGATAATATCTGGACAAATCCGGGCGAATCCGGCATGGATGCTATGGGACGCGATAAGCGCACGAATGGCGTGGACGACGACAATAACGGTAAAGTAGATGACTGGCGCGGCTGGGATTTTATCGGCAATGTGAGCGCTGCTGACCGTGCTGCGTCTATCTATCGCCCCGACAATGACCCCCGCCCTCGTCCTTTCCGCGATCTTGATATGGAAGACGGTATCAATCACGGTTCGCACGTAGCGGGTATCGCGGGAGCAACGGCAAATAATAGTGTCGGTGGCTTAGGTTCGGGATTTCGTTGCCGTATTCTTCCCATAAAACAAGCCACAGAAGATCCTGCAAATGCTACAAGCGTTATTCTTGGCTACGAAGGTATTCTCTATGCCGCTCAGATGGGTGCTTCTGTCGTGAATTGCTCGTGGGGCGGTTCCGGTGGCTTTAGTCAGGCAGCGCAGGATATTGTCAACACAGCAACAGCCCTCGGAACCCTTGTCGTAGCGGCTGCGGGTAATTCCGGTGTGCTTATGGACGACGACTTTGTGCCTGCTTCTTACGACAATGTTTTGTCTGTTGGTTCATCTGATGAAAACGACGTTCCATCCGGCTTTTCCAACTTTGGTATAAAGACATCAGTTTTTGCACCCGGAAGCAATATTCTTAGTTCGGTTATTGGAAGTCGTTACACTCAATATAGCGGTACTTCTATGGCTTCGCCGTTGGTGAGCGGCATTGCGGCTCTTGTGCGCACGTTGCACCCCGAATGGACACCGCAGCAAGTAACACAGCAGATTCGCGGAACGTCGGAAAATGTCCTTGTTCCGGGCGCTTCGGCACGTCCTTCGTTCTATTTCGGGCGGATGAACGCCTACCGCGCATTGAACATCAACCGCACTCTGAACGGCACAGGCGAGCTTCTGCCGGGTATTGTTGGCGCGGGCAATAGCCTTGATGCTGTAAACGGCTTGCTGACAAGTTTTGAGCCGAAGCGTTTTATTCTTTCGGTGAAAAACATCCTTTCAGGTGCTTCTGATGTGAGCGTCACGCTTACGCCGATTGACCCCACGATTACGGCTTTGCAACCTACCGTGAGCATTGGTAATTTGGCTACGGGGCAACGCAAAGATGCGGAGTTTACCATTCAACTTCAGCCCGGAGCGAGTGCTTCTGCCGGTACTACCGACGTTGCCGATTTCCTTGTTACCTATCGTTCCGGTTCCTACGTGAACTATGAGCGTGTAAGTATCGTCTTCCAATTGCCAGCCAGCAGCGCCACACCGCAACTGGCGGTCTCGCCTACGATTGATTTAGGAACGACTCCCGTGCCGACAACAGGCACGGTGCGCATTACAAACACCGGAAATCAGAACATTACTGTAACGGCTGCCACGCAGACATTCACAGGGGCGAATGCAAGTGAATTTAATCTAGCTACGGTGCTTGACGGTACGAAACTTGAGCCGGGAGCTTCGACGACGCGGCAAATTATTTTCAAGCCTACGGTAGGTGCGACCGGGCAGCGCACAGCAAACTTTAACGTTGTGGGAATGTCTGATGGTATTGTGCCGACAAGTAGCGCTGGCACACCCATTGCAAACGGCTATCAGTTTTCTATGCGTCAAGAAACGTACACAGAAATTACCGATGATAATTTCCCATTTGCAAGCGCCGGTGCTAACTTGGATGATGATGAAAAAGATGTTGTATTGCCATTCCCGTTCCAGTTTGGTCCTAATACCTACACGAGTGTACGCCTTGTATCAAACGGCTTTTTGGCATTTAATCCGGCGCGGTCATCTATTACTGAAACCGATTTCGTGCGTTCGCCGATTGGTGATGCTACCTACGGCGCAGATGGTATTATTGCAGGATTTGCACTTGACCTTTTCACACTTGCCGATGGTACTATTCGCTATGCCACGAAAGGCGATGCTCCGAATCGCGTGTTTATTGTGCAATGGAAACGGACTTCCGTTGTTGGCGCAACCGGAGCTTCGCCGGATGCGGACTTGAATTTCCAAATTCGACTTTATGAGGGCAGCAACCGCATTGAATTTGCCTACGATAAAATGAGCTATACGCTTGATGGGTTCTTGATTCGTGGGCAAGTGGGTTTGCGCGGGAAAAACGTCTCAGATTTTAATAGCCGTTTAGTAAATTTCCAGCAAAATAACTGGCTTACTTCCTCACCAGCAGCAGCAAGTACCGACCGTTGCGACCTTTTCCCTGACATTGCTCCGCCGTCGGGCTTAGTCTATGTCTATACGCCGGGTGATTTCGCTGCACTTAATACGCCGCGTGTGGTGTCATTCCAGCGCACAACGCAACTAACCGCAACTGCTCGCTCTGGTGGCGTTCTCTGGACTAATCCGCCGCTTGCAACGGGGCTGGATTTCAATAACACCATTCGTCTTGCGGGAGCTGTTGTTTCTGTTCTGCCCGTAACAATTGGCACAGTAAAGACGCTAACGGTAACAATGGCAAATATCAGCCCGAATCCGATGACAATAGCCGATTTGAGCATTGTGCCGTCAGTAGATGGCACAAGTGGCGAATTTCGTGTGCTTACTCAAACACCGATAACGATTGCTCCGAATGCCACGAGAGAAGTGCAAGTTGCGTTTTCGCCCAGTTTACCGCGTTCACGTGATGCTGCACTGCGTATTACCTACGACGGCGTAACGTCTCTGATGCCGCTTTCAGGTGAAGGGCAACGCCCGACAGCACTTCTGCGCTACTTTAACGATGTTGGAGTAGATTTGACCGGGACATCGGGTTTCTTTAGTCGCTTCGACCGTTTGCCGCCGTTCTCGCTCACAGGTGCTTTGCCCCCTCTCAGTCTCGTACCTATTGGTACAACGCGGATAGTAAATCTCATTTCTCTTCGGAACATGGGAACCGAGCCGATAACCGTAACGAAAGCCGCGTTTTTGCACGCAACGCTTAATACCGTCCAAAGTAATGAGTTTAGCTTGCTTACACCGCTTCCTTTTACTATTCAGCCCGGAACATCGCAAACGCTTTCTATTGCCTACTCGCCCATACTAGCAGGTGAGAAATTGGTTGATATTATTATGTATAGCGATAAAGCCGACTCCGCACGGTTACGCGTTGGCAGCATCGGTGGTTTGCCAAGAGCAATACAAGTAACAGCGCGTGCAACGGCGGACGTTATTAATTCTTCACCGAGTCCGTATTCTTTCAATTTCGGTCTGGTGAACGTGAACACCACCGGTACGCAGCGCATTAACCTGCGCAATAGCAGTACTGGCAGCATGACCATTTCGCGCATCGATTTTGGCGGCTTGAACGGGAGCGAATTTACCGTGAACACGGCGCTTCCGATTCGCCTTGCGCAGAATGAAAGTTTTGGTCTGACGGTGAATTTCCGCCCGAAAGATGTTGGCGTACGTATGGGCGTAATGACGCTCACACACGACCTCGCGCCCGGTTCGGAAACAGTACAACTTTTCGGCAGTGGTAATGCGCTGCGTCGTCTTGTTGTGCCGCTTACTACGCAGTTCTTTGCCACTACCGCTCCCAATGCAACTTCTGCGACGCTTGGAATGGGGATTCGCAGCGCCGGACGCGATACGGTAACGGTAACGAGTGTTTCGATTGAAGGCAAAAACGCAAGTGAATTCCGCCTCGTGCGAGAAATTCCGGCAGGAACGAGAATTGCACCGAATATCTCTTCCACGGCAACCGTCTATTTTGCGCCAACTTCCGGCGGGCAGAAAGAAGCGCGGTTAGTAGTGCGGAGCAATGCTGAGTTCCCTGTAATGACAGTGGACTTACGTGCTAGTGCAGAAGCCGCAGCCGCCCGCGCAACGCTGGCAACGGTGGACGCTACGGCGCAAATCGGCGACGACATTACGATACCGATTACACTACGTGGTATTCGTAATTTGCCTGCAAACACGACCATCTACACCAATCTTCGCCTGAATGCAACAGTCTTACAGCCGCTTGATGCCGCCTCCACCGGTAGCGTGTACGACAATCAGCGCGTCGTGCGCCTTACGTTCACTCCGAATGGCACAGATACCGTCATGGCTCGCTTACGCTACCGTGCGGTGCTTGGCAATGATACCACAACGGTTTTGCGTCTCGAAGATTCCTTTGCAACCAATGCAAATATCAGTGCGGTATCGGGAAGACTCACTATTTTGGGCGCTCCGCAAGCATTCTTGCAAAAAGCTGCCGCTCAGTCCAATGCGCTCTATTCTGCGTCGCCGGGCGCAAGCGTTCCGATGCCGATTCTTGTACGCAACCGTCATCGTATTCCGCAAGGACGCACAATGCTTATCTCTATGAGCTATAATGCAACGCTCTTAGAGCCGACCAACCTTACAAATCTTGCCGTCTCGAATACGGTGGCAAGCGCTGTGCGGACGGTTGTTTTTGCTATTCCGCCCGGAAGTGCTGCCGATACGGTCATTACTCCGACGTTCCGTGCGGCTATTGGTAATGCAACCGGCTCAACCATTACATTGTTGAATACCATCAAGCTAGCTGACCCTAGCGCTGGGGACCTGATTCTCTTGCAGTCTTTTGGTAATTTTATTCTCACAAATGTCAACCAAGCCGGAGGGCAGCAGTTGTTCTTCTCGCCTATGGCAAGTTTGGTGATTGTGCAAAGCAGTCCCAATCCTGCAACCGACGTGATAACTGTCACCTTCCGTAAAGCGGATGAAGGCGATATGAATGTTGTCCTGAGCGACATTACCGGAAAGCCTGTTCGCGAGGAATTGATGAGTAGCCTGAAATCAGGCGAGCATACTATCCGCATTCCCACGAGCACGCTTCCAAGCGGCTCATATCTGCTGACGCTGCGCTCTAATGACGGCAAGGCAACGCAAACGGTACAGATAGTGCGGTAATCTGGGCTTCCCCGGGCAATAATTCTTCGGTAGCACAGGCAGTATTTGTCTTGCGAAATTCACGGACAAAAATGTCTGTGCTACCATAAAGAAGTAGGCTATATGAGAACATCTGAATAACGAAATTTTTTATCTCAATTTTCAACAATTATGCAACGCAACACTTTCAAAACCGCACTGATTCTAGCGTTTGTGCTTGTGACGCTTCTTGCGTGGACAGCTCCTACGCTTGAGGCGCAAATCAGTCGCGTACGCCGCTTTTCTATTGGTCTGTATGGCACATACGGTATGGATATGCACAATGCAAATTTCCTCGATTTGCCTAATGTGCCGATCTTTACGCCGCGCACGGGCGGTACGAACGAACCGGCAGCATTCTCTAATACAAACGCTTGGAACCCCGCTTTTGGACTGGTGATGGAATATATGCTTGACGAGCGTTTCGGTGTGGGCTTGCGTGGCGGCTATGCTACGCAAAACGCAACGCTGAAGACGACAGCAACCTACCGCGTAGGGCGCGATGATGGTTCCTTTGCCGATGCTACAAGCGAATATGCGATTACGACCGACTATCAGGTTATCAACATTGAACCTATGGCAAACTACAATGTGTGGGAAGGTTTGTCCGTCCATGCCGGTGTGCGCCTGAGTTTTATGACCAAAGCGAATTATTCTCAAGGTGAAACTTTGATTGCGCCAAGCGATGGCAGCTTCTACTCCGGCACAACGCCGATTCGCACACGAAATTCAACAGCCGGAGCGCTACCGAGCGCTACGACGTTTGCTGTCGCACCGTTTGCGGGCTTGAGCTATGCCATTCCGATTATTGACCGCTTGACGGTGCATCCCGAAGTTTTCTATTCCCTTGGTCTGATGCCAGTTGTGAAGGATTTGAAGTGGACGGTGAATTCGCTTCGCCCGGGACTTTCGGTGAAATATAAGTTTTAGTGATAAAAAGATGAGGACACGGATTTGACGGATAAAAACGGATAACCACTAATACAGCAATGTTGTTGTCAATCCGTAACAATCTCTAAAATCCGTGTCCAAATCGTACTCTTTGACCGCTCTCTGCTGAAATTTTTCTCTGCTGACGTTTTTCTCTGCTGACGTTTTTCTCCATTATATAATCACCACCCGCCATGAATCTACCCAGTCTGAGCCTCAAACGCCCCGTTTTTGCGATTGTGATGTCGCTGACCATTACTCTCTTTGGTATTATGGGCTACACCTTTTTGGGTGTACGCGAATTTCCTGCCATTGACCCGCCTGTTATCAGCGTCCGCACCGTGTATTCCGGTGCGAATCCTGAGATTGTGGAATCGCAAATCACGGAGCCTCTGGAGAAGGCAATAAACGGCGTACAGGGTGTGCGCACGATTTCTTCCACGAGCGCACTTGGGGTGAGTAGTATCACGGTGGAATTTAACGTAGAAGCAAACTTAGAGCAAGCCGCCAATGACGTGCGGGATAAGGTCTCGCAGGCGCTACGTCAGCTTCCGCAGGATATTGATGCGCCGCCCGTTGTCACCAAGGCAGATGCAAGCGGCGATCCAATAATTTTTATGCCCGTGCAGAGTCGCTCCATGAATATCTTGCAACTCTCGGCGTATGCGGAAAACGTCTTGCAGGAGCGTTTGCAAACGATTCCCGGAGTGAGTCAGGTATTGGTTTTCGGTCTAAAGCGCTATGCTATGCGGATGTGGATTGACCCCTCGCGTCTTGCCGCCTATAATCTCACCATCCAAGACGTGCAAGATGCACTAAGTCGTGAAAATGTTGAGCTTCCGAGTGGTAAAATCTACGGGAATCAAACCGAAATGACGGTTAAAACTTTCGGTCGTTTGGATAATGAAGAAGATTTCAACAATCTGATTTTGGTACAAACGAATAACCGTATTATTCGTTTCCGCGACATTGGGCGAGCCGAGCTTGGTCCTGAAAACGAAGAAACTTCGCTCAAGCGGAATAACTCGCCGGGTGTTTCGATTGCAGTTATTCCGCAGCCGGGCGCGAATTTGGTCAATATTGCCGATGAATTCTATCGCCGTTTTGAGATTATCAAGCGTGAAATGCCGCCCGATATTGTTATTGCCGTTGGTATTGACCGCAGCCGCTCGGTGCGGGCTTCGATTAAAGAAGTGGAGGAAACCCTAGCAGTGGCTTTCGTGCTGGTCGTTATCGTCATTTTTCTCTTTTTTCGTGATTGGAAAATTGCGTTGCGCCCGCTTATTGATATTCCGGTGTCGCTTATCGGTGCATTTTTCATTATGTACATTTTTGGTTTTTCGATAAACGTCCTGACACTGCTTGCGATTGTACTTGCCACGGGGTTGGTGGTGGACGACGGTATTGTGGTGACGGAAAATATTTACAAAAAAATCGAACAAGGAATGTCGCCACTCGAAGC
>JANYDO010000011.1 GCA_025363605.1 Candidatus Kapaibacterium sp. | reverse complement strand
TTTTTGACCGATGTGTACAACACAAAACGCCCGCATTCTTCACTCGGTTACCTCACACCCGAAGAATTTCAGGCACTCGCATCGCTCGCAGAACCAATAACTTTTGTCAAATAACTGTCCAGAAAAACCGAACCACTACAGACGGTCGAAAACCTATTGTTGCATTTATATCAATGACTTACGCTGACCGAGAATTGCTGGTGAAATGCCTACGGTAAATCTACCTCATTCCACGTATCCCACATAAAAAAGTGCTTCACCTTGAAATTCTCCCTCATGCTCAATGCAATCAATTTCTATGCACTCGTAACGTGCGAGACCAAAGGCTCGAATAAGGTCTTCCTGTGAACTGAAAAATTGTGTGTGGTAGTTTTCCGCATACAATCGAAAGCGCTGCTTGGGAACAAGAACAATGATAGCCGTCCGCGCAACACGTTTCATTGCTTGTACGGTTGCGGCAAGGTCTTTGACGTGCTCTAAGGTGTGGCAGCACGTGATGACATCGAATGATTTATCGGGAAAGGGAATATTCTCAGCAAAACCTTGTTTCCACGTGATATGTATATTCTCGCCTCTGGCACGCTCTTCTGCTTTTCGCAAGGCTTCCGGGCTGACATCCAAGCAGGTAACAGTATATCCGGCTTTTGTCATTGCCATAGCCAGTGTCCCATAGCCACAGCCAATTTCTAAAATGTCGGTGATGGGCTTTTGAGTGCGGTGACGTGCTTGTGAAATTGCTTCTAAAACCAAGGTGGAATCTGTTTCATCAAGACAATCGTTGTGATGATTTTTCCAAACGTCGTCGTAGGCACGAATCCAGTCTTCATCAGACATGGTGCGAAATTTTTTTCTCCAATCCACTTCAAACCATGAACCGTACTTACGCTTCAGGGTGCGGCGCGCAAAAAAATGCTGATTGACGGTACTAAGCGCTTCTTTAAGGGAAGCGGGTAAGAGATTCTTAAATTTGAGATAGGCTTTATGTGCCATTGGATTGAGAACGTATGTCCTTGTAATATGGTGAATCGCCAGCAAGTAAGTGAGAATTAAGGAAAGGTAACGATGCGATTGACGGTATAGCGACCTTTGCTTACGCGCCAGAGCGTGTATGTGCCGCCGGTAACATCACCTTTCTCGTCGAATTCGACAGGACCACTTGCTCCGGAATAGTTGATACGCTTGCCTTTCTGCAAAGCAGCCGCACCTTTGGCAAACTCATTGGGATTGATAGTCTCGGTTTGCGGCGCGTTATTGGCAATAAGTCGAATATTTTTAGCAACATCGGCAGATGCAGTGGAATTTGCTTTCGTAATTGCGAAAGCAAGAGTATAGACAGCATCATACGCCGTCGAAGCATATGTATCCATTGTTTCGTCATCTACCAAGCCGTCCAGCACGTTAAACGCGTAGTTACTTGTATCTTTGGACTCCTGTAAGAACTTTTTGAAACGCCCTATAAACTTCTCATGATTAGGATAATTCTGGGGGCGTACATATGATAAGCCAAGCATTCCTTCAATTACACTCGGATTGACAGCAAAGAGAAAATCATTGCTGTAATTGGCGTCGCAACCCACAAGTTGTGGCTTGTAGTCTTTGGTAAAAAATCCGTAAATCTGTGATTGCATCGTGATTTTGATACCATCTTCGATGTCGGAAATAATATAGATTGCTTGTGGCTTGCTTTGGTACAGTGAATCAAGTTTTTCCTTAAAATCATAGTCTCGATAGGTCGTCATCGAAGGATATTTGATGGCGCTTTTTATTACGCCGCCCTTTTTGCTAAAAGCATCACGGAAATTAGTAAAAAGACCATTCCCATAGCTATTGTCAATGTAAATCACTGCTGCTGACTTGAGGCGAAGGCTATCCAGTAATTCAGCTACAACGCGCCCTTGAAAAATATCAGAGGGTGAGGTACGCCAGACTAAATCATTGTCCTTCAGCGAAGTGACCTCTGGCGAAGTAGAGGAAGTCGCTATCATCAACACATCGCGTACAACGGTAAGGTTGGCTGCCTTGATAGTAAGTTCCGAGCCTTCCGGAATAATAAGGCACGTGATACCGCTATCAATGAGGCGTTTGATGCCGGGATATACCTTATCATATTGACGATTGGGGCTTGTAGCCAGCACCAATTCAAGTTTTTTACCCAGAACGCCTCCAGCCGCATTGATTTCTTCGACCGCCATTTGTGCGGCTCTCCATTGGGGCAAATCTAGCGGGTCTGTTTCAACAAGACTCATCCCAATTTTGAGAGTCTGTTGATTATTATCAATGACGATAGCACTTGTATTGCCTGCTTTCTGCTTTTGCGTTGTTTGAGCAGAAGGAGTATTTAGTGGTTTGGTTGCTGCGGGAGTATTTTTTTTTACTTTTGGCTGCGCCTGAGAAGCAGTAGATTTTTTTTGTACAGATTTATTTTGCGAATAAAGTGGCAGTGTATAACACAATTCTGCAATAAAAGCAAATAGCAATACGAGTGTGTGGAGCTGAAATATATGGGAACGGTGTACGGTGTGCATAAAAAGATTTGTTACGGAAGACGACTCCTACCCCAAGGTAGCGTCTCTCTTCGGTTAAAAGGTTTACGTATTTTGTTGTTTTGGTTTAGCGATTTGCTTTGCTTTGCGAATTTGCTCTTGGCGTAGCATTTTGGCCTTATCTCGCCGAAGTTTATTGTAGTTGACGGATTCTGCTAATTCCATGTCTTGTCGTATCCAGCCTCGAGAGCGCAGAGAGTCTTCCGCGTACAAATATCGTTCTTTTTGTGGTAATTGCCACCGAACTTCGGGAGGAATTTGGGAAATCGGAATCAGCGCTTCTTCTACGCTCATTGGGTCATTAGGCAAAGCGACAAGAAAATCTTTATTGGAACGCAGATCCCACCATGGTCCACCTTTGGTGCGGGAATAGTCAAACACGTCAAGAATAATGACCGGCGTTCCGGTCATAGGGATATATTTTTTGGTCGCGGTGTCAATTTTGCCACCTTTACCCCAGTTGTAGAGCCACTCTGCATCATCCATAAACTGTCGAACACAAGAATGGGAAGCCGGCCGGCCCGGCATATCAAACTGATGGAAAGCACTACCAGCAAACAAATGGAAGTTCCAGGTAAAGGGTAATACCCAGTTACTATCAAGTGAAGAGCGACGTATTCGGTCTCTCCAATTCAGCGTATATCTTCCCGGAAAAGTCGGTTTTTTTTCTCTGCCAGTATTGCAAGCTGCAAATCGTACCAGTTTGCCATATTCATAACAAGCATACGCTTGATGGGCATTAGAAATGGTGATAAATTTGGGTAGCGTATCAGCAGCAGGGTACAGGTGTGGAAAAATGGAATACACCCGTAAATCTTCATAAAAAGCACTGGGAACAATAGCTGTATCGCCGGGCCGAAAATACTGAATATCTTTTCGGTTAATGGTTGTGAAAACGCGATAACCAAGCATGGTTGTGGGTTTTTTGCCAAATACCCTCCGAATCGAATCTATCTGCGTTCTATTTCCCAGCACCAGACGAGTATAAAATATCTGCGGAATAGCTGCATTTGCTTTCCGTACAGCCCGTGCCGAAGCCGAGTCTCGCATTCGTTTCGCTATAAGGAGCGAATCGGCATACTGTCTTTGAATAGAGAGTGTACCGCCGTCGTCAGCACTTTCATTCTTTGTACAAGAAATCCAGAGCGCAGAGGAAAGCACAAATACGAAGAGTGATAGGCAGGTCACTGCGAACCGACGATAATACTGCCATCGCCACACAATATGTGAAGAAAGCGAAAACACAGAGGGCATAACAGATAAATCAGAAAGCAAAATTGAGCAGTAGAAAAGTTCTACTTGCGAAGAGCTAATTTGATGGCATCCAGAATATCATCTGGCCACATAGGCTTTTTCAAATATGCCGTTGCTCCTGCCGCAAGACCTTTCTGCTCATCTTCTTTCGTGATTTTTGCCGATAAAAACATAAAGGGCTTATTTGCTAAAGCAGGTGTTTGCTTGATTTTTGCCAGTACCTCAAATCCATTCATTTCCGGCATAGCAATATCGCAAATAATAACATCCGGCTTTTGATCGTTTGCAAGCCGCAAGCCTTCGACACCATTATCGGCAAAGTGAACTTCATACCCTTCGTTCGTCATCAGGCGTTGTAAGCCACTGCGAATTGTTTTGTCATCTTCGATAATCAATATTTTAGCCATGATATACAAGAAAATGTGAATAAAGCGAGGTGCTGACAATGATTTATCTCACAAACGGTGCAATTTACACATTTTTCGGACTTACAAGAGTAGTTTTTTTCTTGTTCCTATTATTGTTGCTATGCCATTTTATCTCGAAATGAAACGTAAAAAAACGTGTGAAATCGAAAAAGTTATTTGCAGAAGAAAATTAAATATTCTATTTTTGTATAGTTCGACTATCAAACTATACTGACTTTCAATAATTGACAAGCTGCTATGAATTCTCAGCGAACAATAGAATTAACAGAACTGATAAATGTACTAGTACAGGAATTTTTAGAAATTCATCAGAACTTGAATGATACTTATGCAGGTATTAGTAAGCAGGAACTTAACATTATTAGCATTGTCGGTCGTTCTGGAAGCGTCATCATGCGTGAGATAGCCGCGCAGGTGCATCTTGCCGTCAGTAGCGTTACGCCCACTGTTGATAAATTAGTCGAAAAAAAATTAGTTCGTCGAGAGCGCAGCGAAGAAGATAGGCGCATTGTGACCGTGGTGCTCACGGAGAAAGGGCAGAAAATCTACCAGATGGAAGTAGAAAGTTATATACGTTTGAGTGCAAGTATCTTGCAGGCTCTTTCAGACCAAGAACAGGAACAATTTATTGGATATTTTCGTAAGGTAGCTGCCTCGCTGAAAAAAGCAGAAGTCGTTGCTACGACATGACATCAATATCTGCAAATTGAACATTAATAAATTGTACCAACAAAACTGCTCTTCATAGTCTGAGCAGTTTTTTTAGCAGAAATTTAATAGTTTGAAATTCAAATTTTTTGTCAAACAAATCTTTCATTTTTTAATCTATTTGGAGAAATACTATGACCGCAACAGCACTTATCACCGGCGCATCGAGCGGAATTGGCTACGAACTTGCCCGCGTCTTTGCTCGCGAAAAGTACAACCTCGTTCTTATTGCCCGCAATGAAAAAAAACTGCAAGAAATTGCGGTCGAGCTGACCAAAGCACACGAAGTACAAGTAACGGTTTTGGCTAAAGACGTTTCACTTCTTGTCTCAGCGACAGAAATTTATGATTCGCTGAAGCAAAACGGTATTGCCGTAGATGTACTTGTCAATAATGCCGGCTTTGGTGATTTTGGATTTTTTACCGAAACCAAATGGGAAAAAGAATTGGAAATGATAAACTTGAATATGACGGCACTTACTGCTTTAACAAAGCTGTTTGTCGGCGATATGGTCAAACGCAAGTCCGGTAAAATCCTCAATGTCGCATCAACAGCATCGTTTCAGCCCGGTCCACTTATGGCGGTGTATTATGCTACAAAAGCGTATGTCCTTTCCTTCTCCGAAGCTATTTCCAACGAACTCAGTGGTACAGGCGTAACCGTTACAGCACTTTGCCCCGGACCAACTGAATCAGGCTTTCAAGCTGCTGCTGATATGAAAGACTCCAAACTCGTCAAAGGTAAAAAACTACCGACATCGCAAGAAGTGGCGGAATATGCCTACAAAGCGCTTATGAGCGGGAAAGTTGTGGCGGTGCATGGGCTTATGAACAAAATTATGGCGCAGAGTGTTCGTTATAGCCCTCGCGCCGTCGTGCGTAGTCTTGTTCGTGCAATGTCGGAGAGAACGCACTAAAATCGTGTAAAGTCATTATTCAACCGAAGTGCGAGCGCAAGTTCGCCTCAATCCATCATCAACATATTTATTTTCAGGAGAGTTTCTATGAGTTCCGCAGCAGTAAGTATCCTTGTTTTCGGTGTGTACATGGCTGGCGAAGCCTCAATTTTACTCATTGCACCTAACTTCTTGTTTTCACTTTTCGGTTTGCCACTTACTCAAGAAGTCTGGCCTCGCGTGGTTGGTGTTGCCCTTGCGGTGTTTGCCTACTATTACATTCGAGCAGCATTTCAAGAGATAACGGCATTTTTTGTGATTACCACCCAAGGGCGAATGTTACAGTTTGTCTTGTTCAGTGGGCTAGTGGTGGCAGGTGTGGGACAGCCGACTTTATTGCTCTTCGCTGGAGTCGAGCTTGCAAGCGGTATTTGGACGTGGTTTGCACTTAAACGATAAGCGTTCTTCATAAATCACAGAATCTACCACACCTTTCTTTTTATCCATGAAACGTATTTTGCTTTGGAGCGGTGTAGCGATTGCCGCAGTAGTATTGGTCTTTGTTGGTGTATTTTACCTGATGTTTGGCGGAACGGGAAAACAGTTCCCAAGTAAAGCAACTGCACAGATATTGCCTGATTCCGCAATGGAAATTGTTGCAACCTTGAGTGAGCCGCCCGGGAATATTGCCGTTTCGCGTGATAATCGCTTGTTCATAACATACCACGCGGAATCACGTCCAGAAAATAAGGTGCTGGAAATTGTCGGCGGTAAGCCAATTCCATATCCAAATGAAGAATTTCAACACGAGCGCCCAAATGGTGCGCCGTATTTTGACCAAGTTTTTAATGTCCGTATTGACCGTCAAAATCGGCTATGGACGCTTGACCACGGCTTTCATGGCCTAAAACAGCCGCGCTTAATGGCATTTGATCTAGCTACGAACAAACTTGTGCATGACATTGTGCTGCCGCCCGACATTGCCGGAATAGGCTCGTACATCCAAGATATGCAAATTGATTCGACAGGGGAACATATCTACATCGCTGATATTGGTGCTGTCGCAAAAAAGCCCGCAATTATCATCTACAACGCCAAAACCCGCACTGCTCGGCGTGTTCTGGAGCGCGACGCGTCGGTAAGGGAAGAACCCTACGAAATCAATGCGCAGGGGCGTACAATGTATCCGCTTGGAGGACTGTACTGGATGCACCCTGCGATTGACCCGATAGCACTTGATAAACGTGACGAATGGTTGTACTTCGCACCAATGGCGGGCGAAAAACTCTTTCGAGTCCGCACAAACGATTTGAACAATACCGCTCTCAGTAGAGAGCAGCTTTCAGCCCGCGTAGAAGTGTATGCCCAAAAATCTCAATGCGACGGGCTTTCGATGGACGTGGAAGATAATATCTACGTTACTTCGATTGAAGATGGAGCAATTAACGTCATTGGGAAAGACCGCCAGCAAAAAACGCTCATCAAGCATCCGAAAATGCGCTGGCCCGACGGCTTGAGTTTCGGCGGTGATGGCTATCTGTACATTGCCGACAGCGATATTCCTGATGTATTGATGAAAAGCAAATCCCACATTGCTGCAAGTGCGCCATTTTATATTTTTCGCTTTAAGCCCTTAGCCAGTGGTATCCCAGGACAATAAACCGAGGCGTTAGGTTCTAAAAATTCCTTTTTCAATTGAGAGGGTGACTGTGTGCCTTTGCTGGAATGAGGTGTTTTGTATCTAAACTTCAGGGATACCATCGTTTACGAAATAACCACGTCAATCTCTCGCAGCGCGGCTTCCGGCGAAGCCACAGCGTAGGGAACATCCGGCAAAAGCTCTAAAAGTTGCTTGTGGCGGGCGGAAAGACTGTTATTGAAGAGCTGCGAGTCAAGGACAAACATGATGCCTTTATCCGTTTCGGTGCGAATAAGACGACCGAACATCTGCCGGAATGCCTGAAACATCTGGGGTTTATCTACTTCGTTCCATGCGAAGGCTCCGTATTTTTTGAAGTCGGGCATTTCACCACGTTTGCGAGCTTCGGCTTCGTATTGCCGCACGAGATTGTCCTGCAAGCCTTTCGTAAAAGGATTTGGTACGGCATACGGCATTTTTTCGAGAATAAGGCATTGTAAATCGTCGCCCGGAATATCCACGCCTTTCCACAAGCCGCGAGCGCCCATCAGCACTGCCGAGTCCGACATTTTGAAATGTTCGATAGCTTTATGCTGCGAAAAATGCGTGATGCCGTGTGACATTAGCTCAATGCCGCGCTTGCGGAGCAGAGGGAAAAGAGCATCGTGAACCTTGCGCTGGCGGTCTTTGCTGGTGAAAAGAACAAGTGTCCGCCCGCCCAGATGTTCTGCGGCATTGGCGATAAATTCTGCCGACATTTGTGCAAAATCAGGATGCGTATTGGCAACGAAATTTTTCAGGAAAATAATTCGTGAGTTTGCGCGGTAGTTAAAGGGCGATAGAAAGCGGCTTGTGGTGGTTTTATGCTCGGTCAAAACGTGTGAACCGATGCCACGCAGGAAATCTCCCATATCTCGCGTGTTGGAAATCGTTGCCGACGTGAAGACCGCAGCATAGCGCTCTTGCAGGATTTCTACTGCAAAGCGTTCTCCGATATTAAACGGCGTTGCGACAATAGACCAATCTTGCTTTTCGATGCGGACATAGAGCGCCGCTTCTTCCTCGCGCTGCTCCAAGAACATCGTTAGCGTTTGCACAAGCGTTGCCAAATCTTCCATGCGGTGCTGCAATTCCCGAACCGCCGGAACTTCGTTTGGAACAGCTCCTGCTTTGGAAGCAGCTTTAATCATGGCTTCGGCGGCATTGGCAAGTTCGGTAGCGATTACTTTCAAGTTCGCTGTTTCAGTCAGGATTTGCTCACGCTGCATTGCCGAAAAACGTGCTTCGCGGAGAGTGGCTTGCACGGTAAACACATCGTCGGAGCGAACGCTGGACATCACCATACTGAGCCGACCAAGCGAAAGCTGAAAACGTTCGTTCAATCCGGCAAGAGCGCTGGGTTCGGGTAAGTCAACGGCGCGAGGTGCTTTCCCGCCGGAGACATTGCGAGCCAGAAGGCGAATATCCTGCGCTGCTTGCTCAAATAAGC
>JANYDO010000007.1 GCA_025363605.1 Candidatus Kapaibacterium sp. | reverse complement strand
ACGAATTGGTCAGCCTGATTATCGGTGATGGAAACGTTAAAATGATTGAACCAAAAGTCCGTCAGCACTTCGCGCAGTTGATTGGGCGACTGTACGGCACGAAGGAGTTTTTGAGCGTACATCTCGCCATAAAGCTCGCGTTTGGGGCGATAACCCTTTTGCTTGGCATATTTCAGCAATTCGGCGCGGTAGGCTTTTCCGTCAGCATTTTTACCATCAGCATTACCGCCAGCTTTTGCATCCTTGGCGGCATCACTGGTAATAACACCATCTTGTATTGCCTGCCGTAGCACAAAACCGGGATTGGGAAAGGTCTTCACGATTTCCTCATTCGCCATCGTCAGCGTGGAAAGTGTTGCCAGACGGCTGGTTAGATCGCCTTCGGGTAGCGCACCTTGCAACTGCTCTTCAAACCAGCGTTCCAGTCCTTTTTGCACAACAGCATCTACATCGCCCGGACGCGCCCCGAAGGCAAAGCGGTCAAGAAGATAGGCGGCTGCTTGACGCTCGGTCAAGCCAGCTTTTTTGTAAGGAAAAGTGTACGATACTTCTTGCTGTACTACTCGTTGTCCTGCTTGTTGTACTGCGGCTTGTGGGGGATTGCTTCCGGAAGCAGTCAAAAAAATACTGACGCAAAACGGCAAAAAGCCATAGACGACAAGGCGCACCAAACCTTGTCCCATAGCAGGCAAAAATGCAAAGCGAAGGATTGATCTGCGATTCATCTGTGTTCTCCTCAAAAAAATCATCTACCGAATACGCAAGAGCAATACACCCAAGAAAATGCGATACTTACTTCTTGCGCTGAAAATAGTAATAGAACGGTAAGCCGGTAGCAACCAAGCACAACCCAAACACCGAGTTAATAAGCGGTGAGGTGTGATTCATGTATGCAGTAACATCGTTGTAAAGCGTGATGACAACATACGCTGCGGCAAAAAGAACGAAAATTGCGGGAACATACGGATAGCCCCAAACCTTGTAGGGACGCGGCGTATCAGGCATTTTCTTACGAAGTACAAAAACACCGTATGCACCCAAAGCGTAGAAAATCCACGTAACGAAAATGAGCATATCGGTCAGCATATCAAACGTACCGCTTAACACCAAGACGCACGACCAGAATGCTTGCAAAAAGAGTGCATTGGCAGGGGTGCGGAAGCGCGGATGGACATTGCCGATAGAGTTAAAGAACATTTTTTCACGTGCCATGGCGAAATACACGCGGGCGCTGGCGAGAATCGTGCCGTTTGTCGTTCCGAAGGTCGAAAGCAGTACACACGCCGCAATAATCGCTCCGCCGGAACTACCGAAAACAGCTGTCGCTACGTCGGAGGCGACCAGTTTTGATTTTGCCATTGCCTCGACGGGTAAAATGTAGAGATATGCCAAATTGATAGACACATAAACGCCAATCACAATCAACATCCCAATAAGTAAACCGCGTGGAATGGTACGACTTGGCTCCTTGACTTCTCCGGCGATGTAGGTGATGTTGTTCCAGCCGTCATACGTCCAGAACGCGCCTGCTGTCGCCATGACGACGAGAAAAATGATATTGATTCCGTGCGGAGCGTTGGGAGCCGCTGTGACGAAATTCGCCGCCGAACCGGTACCGAAAACGAAACTTGCCAAAATCAGGAGCGCCATCGCTACGACTTTCATCGTCGTCAATACGCCTGCAATCAAACCGCCAAAGCGGACACCAAGATAATTGATAAACGTCATCGAGCAAATCAGCACCATCGTCAGCACTTTTACGCCAAGATTTTGCAAGGGGAAAATGCTTCCGATAAACGGCAAATGCAGCACGACAGACTGTTCTATTTCCGGCGCAAGACGTGGCAGCTGCGTGAAATACTCCATATACGTCGAAAAAATGTAGGCAATACTGGCAATGGAGCCGGTCTGAATCACCGAAAAAATTGCCCAGCCATAAATGTATGCTACAAAATTTCCGTATATACGCTGAAAAAAGATGTACTGCCCGCCCGTAGCCGTAATCATACTCGCAATTTCCGCATTCGTGAGCGCACCGATGAGTGTCAGTAAGCCCGCACCAACCCACACTAACAATAAAAGCTGCGGCGAACCAAGCTGTGAAGCCATGAGCGCAGGCTTCATAAAAATTCCCGACCCGATGACCGAGCCAACAATAATCGAAACTGTTGTAAATAGCCCCAGCGTGGGAATCAGTGTGTTATCAGATTTCGGCATCCCTTGCGCAGAAGCCGTTGAATGTTGGTCGTGCTGTGCCATACAGAATAAAAAAATGCGTGAAAGAATAACGGCTGGCGACCATACGGAGTTGTATTGACGCGCCGTGCGAGAGACGGGCGTTCAATATAGCGCATTTTCTCCCCTTTGACAAACAAAACGAGCAGAAGATTCATTCTGAGCGCTGGCGCTGTAAAATCGTAGCAGTATTGCTGTTAAAATCCTCCAAACGTCCCGCCAAAACTTACGCCTATCCACGGCAAAGGCAATGTGACAAGCGGCGTAAAGAGCACAAGTGGTGTAATACCTACCCGCAAATTAAATCCACCTTCGGCAGGCTGCAAGCGATATGCAGCAATAAGCGTTGCAGCCGGGAACGCACCGTCAATGGAGTTGTAGCCTTTATTGCTGACATCTTGGAAACCCGAACCGAACACTACCGTTGCCCCGCCACCAAGCTCGATATGATGCGGACTGGAAGGGAAATTGATAATATAGCTGGAGGTAATGGGAATGAGAACGCCAGTGGCACGAATCGTTGTAGCAATGCCATCTTCGAGGGTGTTGAGACCCAAGCGCAGATAGCTAAAACCTATACGCACACTCCAATTCGGCGCGAGCAAACGGTCGTAGTTCAACGAGTACAGAAGCGCATTGCCGCCCACTTCCACATACACACTGTTCTTGGCAACGCCGGAAAAATTCGCAATGAAGTCCGGTGCCGGAAAGACAGCGGGCATCTGTTCCTGAGCAAACGACGATTCTGTGCGGAGTGCAAGCATAAGCGCAAGCACGAAGATAGAAATGATTTTCATGCTGTCCTCACAATGAAGATGGGAAAATTTGTCATTGGTGATATTTACTGCGATATCCCGATTAGAGTGCTCGTATATAATTTTGGTTTGGCAGAGAAATCTACACAACCCTACGTTTACTAAAAATGTTGTTCCAGAAGCCAGTATGTGCGGGATATTGCGAAAGGATAATCGTGTACAGAGAGTGAATATAAATCTTTGGTAATAAAGCCTGTGTACTCAATTGGTAATGTAAATGCTGTGCCAAATGAGTGTATTTTCGCAGCTGGTAGCAAAAAAAAACTGATTGAATTCCCACTTGACTTCAAGTTGGTATTTTCCACGCGACGCAATAATTTTTATGTTCCAAGCACAATCTCATTCTGGACAGGATTTGATGCGAACAGCGCTCACCGCTACACTGGATGCTCTCCGCCCCACACGACGGCGAAAGCAAAAGTATCGGCATCTCTCGCCTTCCTGTTCACATTCTTCATTATCTACCGCACTACTTGAGCAGCATCGTGTACCGCAGCATCTCTCATCTCGTCTCTCCCCGCAACAGGATATGTCTCTTTGTGCCTTGCCCCAAAGTTTTTCTACCGTTCATTGTCCTTCATTGGTCTTACCATCGCTTCCGACGTTCAGTATCGAGTGGATTGGTCATGCTACGATGCTGATACATATCAACGGCAAAACTATTTTGACTGACCCTGTCTTTTCAGAGCGCGTTGGGGTGGAAGTTTGTGGAAAAATCATCGGTATTGAGCGTTACACGCAGCCGGCACGAACATTAGAGGATATTCCCAAGCCGGATATTATCTTGCTTTCTCATGCGCATCTCGACCACACCGATTTGCCAACACTCAGGCGTTTTGCGGCACGCTATCCCGAAGAAATTCAGCTTATTACAGCAAAAAACACGCGTGATATTATCGACCATTTAGCGTGGAAGTCCGTTCACGAACTGGATTGGGAAGAAGAATTGTGGCTCTTGGGCATAAAAATTCGTGCTTTAGAAACCCAACATAACGGCTGGCGCTTACCGTGGGAACGCGACCGCGCACGGGGATACACCGCTTCAGGGCGTAGTTACAACGGATATTTATTGGAAAGCGGAGGTAAAAAAATAGTATTCGGCGGTGATACCGCATATATCCCGCATTTTACTGCACTTCGGAATGAAGGAATTGATGTCGCTATAATGCCAATTGGTGCATATCAAGGATATGAATCGCTGCACTGCACACCGGAGCAAGCGCTTCAAATGGCAAGCGAAATGCGAGCAGAGTATTTTATCCCTATGCACTGCGCCACATTCGATCAAAGTAATGAAGAGCCGGAAGAGCCACTTCAGCGATTATTTGGCGCGGCACGCCGCCATGAAACTACGATTGCTCTCAGCGCCATAGGAGAGCGTTTTATAGTTGACAAGACGGATTTGTACAAGTCCTAGACGGTTTTGTGGACGGCGGAGGAACAAGATAGGAAAACATTATGCAGCACGGCGTGAAAGTGAGCGATGGAGGCGTTTGATAGATAAAATCTCGCGGAGAATCTGCCACGAATGGCGAAAACTGACCGTGGAGCGTGCGTCGTTGTACCATTCCACAGAAATTTCATCTATCTCTAAACCCAGCTTTGATGCTATGTAGAGCGCTTCCAAATCGAACATCCAACCGTTTAATTGTGCCTGCGAAAAAATCTCCTCTGCTGCCGCAGCGCGAAAGCCCTTGAAACCACATTGTGTGTCGCTAATACCAGGAATAAAGGCTGTTTGCACTACCACATTGACCATCTTGCCAAGCGTCTCGCGGTACCACGGCTGATGCTTTTTGACAAGCGTTGTGTCCACGCCGCGACTACCGATGCAGACATCTGCACCTTCGTATAATTGCTCCAGTATTCGTGCAGTTTCATGGACAGGGGTTGAAAAGTCTGCATCCGAAAAAATGCGATACTCGCCCCTTGATTCTAACATCCCACGCCGCACTGCCGCGCCTTTTCCCATATTCCGAGGTTGCTCAAGAATTACGATACCATCTATCGCAGCAATAACGTGGGAAGTTCTATCTTTTGAGCCATCATTCACCACAATAATTTCCGTTGTATAGCTCTGTGCTGCGAAGTATTCTTGCGCCTTAGCAAGAGAGGGTGCGATGCGTAGGGCTTCGTTGTAGGCAGGAATGATAAAAGATAAATGCGGCATAGTGGGCTATGAGCGTGATTACTGGGCGTTGGGGCGTGGAATCGTGCCTTGTTCGAGTTCTTCAAATGTCTTGATAAAGTCTTCCGGCATGGGAATAGGGCGCTTGGTAACAGGGTCAAGAATAACCAATGTGCCTACACCATCAGCCACGAGCGTATCTGTTCCCGCTAAAAACATTCCACAGAGCATGGTATAGGATGTTCTACCGATGGAAGTGACAGCTACTCCCACATCAAGAGTCGCAGGGAAACGCACTTCTTGCCGGAAATTCATCGTGCAGTTCACGATGACCTGCAAGGCAGTTTTTCCCATGAGTGCATCGTATTTGTTTGTGTCGAGAATATATCGCGCCCGAGCAGCCTCGAAATAAATGAAGTAAGCGACATTATTGACGTGTCCGTAGGCATCTACTTCGCTCCATCGAACATCCAGCGTCGTCCAGTGCTTGAATTGATCACGAGTGCAAGTGGGGGGGTGGTTCATGAGATTTTTCGTTTCCATAAGAAATAGACCGGAATACCAGAGAGTACAATAAACAAACCCGGATAGGTAAATGTTGGTTTGAAAATAAGCAAATTCACGCAGATTGCCAGCGCAGCAAGGATGTACAATGCAGGCAGAATTGGATAACCAAATGCTTTATACGGACGCTCGGCATTGGGACGCTTTGCCCGTAGAACGAAAATGCCACCAATGGTGAGAATATAAAAAATGAGAATGGCAAAGACGACGTAATCGAGCAAATCGCCATAGCTGCCCGATAAACAAAGCAAACTCGCCCATACTGCTTGGATAAAGAGAGCATAGCCCGGAACGCCATTTTTATTGATGCCGGCGGTGCGTTTGAAAAACAGACCGTCTTTACCCATTGCATAGAGAACTCGTGCGCCGGAAAGGATGAGTCCGTTGTTGCAGCCGAAGGTAGAAATCATAATAAGAATTGCCATAGCGCCGGCTGCACCCGAACCAAATACTGCCGAGGCAACAGCAGTGCCGACACGGTCTTCGGTGGCAAACTGAATACCACGTTGGAAAATAGTTGCACCGTTTGGGTCGCCGACGAGTGGCAAGACCACAAGATACGCGAGATTCGCCAAGAGGTAAATAATCGTAACAAGGCACGTTCCCAAAAACAAACTAAGCGGAATAGTGCGTTTCGGATTGACGACTTCGGCTCCGGCAAAGGTGATATTATTCCACGCATCGCTGGAAAAAATTGAGCCGACCATCGCTACACCAAATGCTGACAGAAGCCACAAACCGGAAAGTGGCTGTAGGGCTACCGTGCCATTTTGAATGTGCGTCCAGGTGTGTTTCCAAAGATTGGTAAGATTACTCACCAATGCTTCGTCGTTCACACCGAGCGTCAGCCCTGTCAGTATCAGCCCCGCCAGTCCCAAAATTTTTGCAAGAGTAAAGACATCTTGCACCATTTTCCCACCCTTTACGCCTTGCGCATTCAGGAGCGTCAGACCAATAATACTGACAATGGCAAGAATCTGTGCTGCCGAAACTTTGAATATACCGATGGTAAACAGGATATTTCCCGTACCAAGTGAAGGGAACAAAACCGCTGTAAACTTCGCAAAGGCAACGGCAACGGCAGCAATCGTGCCGGTCTGAATCACCAAGAAAAACGTCCAGCCATAGAGAAAACCCCAAAGCGGGCTGTACGCTTCGCGCAAATAGACGTATTGTCCGCCTGCTTCGGGCATCATCCCTGCAAGTTCGCCGTAGCTAAGAGCGGCAATGAGTGTGAGTAAGCCCGTTGCAAGCCACACACCGATAAGGAGTATGGGCGAACCAACTGTTCGCGCAATATCCGCACTCACGATGAAAATGCCGGAACCGACCATAGAGCCGACGACAATCATGGTGGAAGAAAGTACGCCGAGTTCGCGGCGGAAGGTGTGTTCTGGAGCTGGTTGGGTGGTATCGTTTGGGGTCATAGAGTTTCCTTACTTCTTTTGCTTTTCGGTATGAAGAAATCCGATAAAATGATACAATGCCGTAATATCAAGGTCGAGGTTTGTTTTTTCCCACTCCGGCGTTGCCTTGAGTGCTAAAGAGCCTGTTTTATTGTCGAGCGATGCAATCCGAGCAAAGGTGTCGTTGCGAGTGTTGAACTTCATTACGTCCACATAGACCAAATCTTTATTGAGTGCGTGTGCAATATCGTAACGCACCACTCGCTTGACGATAGCAGTGAGCGTATCGCCATTCTTCTGAAGTGACGGTACATTCACCCATACCGAAAGTGCGTCGTTCTGGATATAGCTCTGAAATTTATCTTCTTCCTGTACGATAAATGGCACGAAGCGAAACGCTGAATTGCTAGTATCAGTGCTGGTTGCCGAAATCGTATATTGCGGTATGGAAGGTTGTGGTTTGGGTGTTTGAGCTGATACCAAATTCCCCATTGTAAGGAATAGCAAACATATCCCAATGGCGCGAGCAAAGAGGCTTCGCATAGCAAATTATACAATAGAGTGAAAGGGAGAAAGTAATTTCACCGCCAATATACATTCTTTATCTTTTATCTGAAAACTTGTGACCAAAGCCGATACCAAAGGTAGTCGGGAGAGTATTCTTTCTGTATCTGCTTCTCTCCCGATGCTAATTCTGACCTTGGCTCTGAAACTGCATTATTTCGACCGAGTGCAATGCGAAAAATGTCTCGCCAACGCTTGCGCCAACGTCGTTCAATTTGATTTGCACATCGTCCAGAAACTCGTGCAATCCGGTAGCGAAAATTTCTTTAATGTCGGTAAACTCCAAGTCTGAGTTGAATTTGCCGATAAGTTTTTCGGGTTGCGTGTCGAATCGTCCAATCGGATTACCGGTAATGGACGATAGCGAGCGCTGCGCACGGCTGATGGCATAGCGAACAGAGCGCGGAAACACATCGTCCAAGAGCAGAAAATTCGCTACGTGAATGTGGTCAATCCGGTGATAGATTTTGCGATACATTTCCAGAGCGCTGGCAGACTTGAGCACTGCTGCCCATTGGATATTGTCCAGCGACGAACCGACATCGGCAATATCGGGTAGCAAAATAAAATATTTTACGTCAAGAATACGCGACGTTTTATCGGCGCGTTCCAGGAAACGCCCCAAGCGCCCGAAGTGCCACGCTTCATTGTGCGACATTGTAGCTGCCATCACGCCTTCAAAGAGGTGCGCCGAGAGTTTCATCTGGGTAAACATCTCAAATCGGTTTGCAATGGCACCAAAGTCGGCACGGGCTTGCGTGGCGAGGTCACGGACGTAAAGATAAAACTTATTGACCTGCTCCCACATTTCCGATGAAATCACCTCGCGGATAGAACGAGCATTTTCGCGGGCTGCGGTGAGGCACGACAAAATCGAATTGGGGTTGTCCGTGTCGAACATCAGAAAACTCATCACGTTCTCTTTGGTCATCGTCTGCACGTCCGAGGCTTTACCATATTTTTTCTCAAAAAGCACATTGTCGCCGGATACCATCACAAGCGGCATCCACTGAGCGCCGTTGGGGTCGGGCGCATCGAGCGCGAGAATGAAATTGACTGCGATAAAGCGTGCGGTATTTTCTGCCCGCTCAATATAGCGGCACATCCAGTACATCGAATCAGCGACGCGACTTAGCATAATTCTGTCTCCCGAAAAGTTCAGTAATTGGTGATTCATAATACGGTTCTCAAACAACATTCTATCTGAAGATTTGAAGATGCAAAATTTTCGTCAATATTGCGAACTTTTGTTTGCAATCACGAGTACGGGTTCTGATTGGTTGCCGGACGGACGGTATTTTTCTCTATTTCTGTACCCACAGTAAATTCCCCGTTGGTTTTCGCCCATTCCTCACGTAAATTACACGCCGAATATCAAACAGACGCTTTGCTCACACTTTTTTCGGGAGACAGTATTTATGCGGTGTTCAGAACGCTTTTACACGCTTATTTTTCTCGCCTTGGCGGGAATCATGTTCCACGCTTGCAGTGGTGGCAACGACCTCGCCATTACGAGCAAAAATTTTGAGTCGCAGATAGACCTTCAGCAAAACCTTGTCATGGAGTTCTCTGCACCACTTGTGCCGGACTCCTTGCTCAATGCGTGGGATTCCACCCAATACATGAAGTTCACGCCCGCCGTGCAAGGCTCGTTCAAATGGACATCGCCCACAACGCTTGTTTTTTCGCCATCGGCAGGCTTCCGCGCCAGTACCGATTACAAAGCTGAACTGACGGAATCACTTCTTCAAAACGCTGGAAAGCGTGAGCAGAAGCGGGTTTCATTACCAAGCGAGCGTAATATCAATTTTCATACGCCCTACCTCGCGCTCCAAAATGCCGGAGCATTATGGGTTCGTGCCGGTGGCGGGCAAGTATCTGCGGGAGCGAGCACTGGAGCGCCGTCTGTTGAACTCCGCATAGACCTGGCTTTCAACTACAATGTCGCGCCGCAGAGCCTTTCAGAACGCTTGCAAGTAGCGATTGACGGAAAAACTGTTCCTTTTACGCTTAAAAATACCCAAGCTGCACAAACACTTGCCTTTACGGTTCAGTGTCGCAAGGAAGACGGCGGCAAGCCGCTCACCATCACTCTTGGGAAGGGCTTGCGCAGCGTGGAAAGCGAATGGACAACGCCTGAAGACACGAAGCAATCTCTCACCGTGCCGTCTCCCGACGAATTCAAAATCAATGCCGTTACGACGGATTACGACGACGACAATCCGATTATCCGCATCCAAACCTCGCAAAGCCTCTTCGATGCTACCGTGCAGCCCTTTGTAAGCGTACAGCCCCAGCCGAAGAATTTTAGCGTAGAAGCGCTCGAAACGGGTATCGTCATTCGTGGTGCATTCCAGCCGGATTCTGCGTACCAACTGACCGTCAGCAAGAGTTTGCGAGGGCTGTTCGGTGGCGAACTTGGCAGCGATTACGTCCAAACGGTCAACTTCGGCACACTTGTTCCCGCTATTAAATTCACCGAAGCTAAAGCGATGTACCTTTCCACGCAAGGCAGTAAGAACATTGGCGTAAAAATTAGCAACGTCGGGAAAATTGAAGTCATTATCGAAAAAGTCTATGAGAATAATTTGCTTGCCTACAACCGTAATGGCGGTAAAACCTACGACGGCAGATACGACGACGCAACAGGCGAATACACGTCATGGGAAGACTACATGAGCGTTGACGATTTTGGCGATCCCGTTTTTCGCAAAGTCATTGACACCAAGACACTTCCGAAGGCGAACGGCGCATCATTGCTGAACCTCGATTTTCAAGACAAGCTCGCGGGCAAAGGTCTGTACATCGTGCGCGTGATTTCGACCGACCAGAAATGGCTCCGCGATAGCCGCATGATTGCTGTGTCCGATATTGGTTTAATTGCAAAGATGAGTGACGATGCGCTCTTTGTGGTTGCTAACTCCATCAAGAATGCCGAGCCGATTGCTTCGGCAGAAGTCCGCGTCATTTCTCGCCATAATCAAATTATTGCCAAAGGCGAAACCAACAAAGATGGCGTTGTGAAATTGAGCAATCTGCGCGGAACCACGCCCGGCAGCGCTCCGGCAATTATCACGGCGACTGCCAACGGCGAAACCACCTACCTGATGCTCGCCGACACGCGCGTCGAGACTTCGCGCTACGATGTGGGCGGTTTGCAGGAGAACGCTTCGGGCTTGCAAGCCTTTATTTACGGCGACCGCGATATGTACCGCCCGGGCGAAACAGTGAAATTTAACGTTGTTCTGCGCAATCTCGACTGGTCTCCGGCGGCGAAGCAGCCCGTCAAAATCAAGATTATTCTGCCTACGGGCAAAGAATACACCGTACTGAAGCGGACACTGAACGACGAAGGTGCTGTTGAGAACAGCCTCGCTATGCCCGCATCCGCTATGACAGGCGGCTATGCGATTGAGGTCTATACCATGAACGACGTGCTGCTTGCTTCGCAACGATTCAATCTTGAGGAATTTTTACCCGACCGCATTTCCGTTAATATGGCGCTTTCGGCAGAGGTGGCGCGTCCGGGAACAAGCCTGCGCATAACAGCAACGGCGCTCAATCTCTTCGGTCCGCCGGCAGCAAACCGTAATTACAATGCGGAAATTTATCTCAAGCGGCGGCTCTTCACGGCGAAAGGTTTTGAGAAATACAATTTTGCGCTCCAAAGTGGCGGCAGCCGCTCTTCGCGCTACGGCGAGGATAATGTAGAATCTACGCCGATGGAACCGCTCACACGGGTAGGAATCACCAGCCCCGAAGGAACGCTCACGGAAGATGTGGAAATCCCGGCAAACTACCACCACATCGGCTTGCTGCAAGGCTCGGCATTTGTGACGGTCTTCGATGAAAATGGTCGCCCCGTCGTGCGCATGAAACCTTTCACCGTCCCGACACAAGAAATTTTTTACGGTATTCAATCCATTGACCGCTACCAAACCACGCGCCAAGCCCTGCAAATCCCGCTCGTAGCGGTGGACGCAAACGGCAAAACAACAAACAACGTGCAAGCCAGTGTGCGGGTGATACGCCACAACTGGGTAACGGTGCTGGAGCGCGACCCGTACAATTCCTCACGCTATCACTACGTCTCGCAAAAGCAGGATATTACCGAACTTGAGCGCACGATGACGATTAGCGGCGGCTCCACAAGCATTGCATTTACGCCGCGCACATCGGGCGAGTACGAAATTCGCGTCACCAAGCCGGGCGTTGCAAGCTATGTGAGTGAATTTTTCTACGCCTACGGTTGGGGCGACACGCAAGCCTCATCGTTTGAGGTGAGCAAAGAAGGCGAAATCACGATTGAAAGCGAAAAAACCACGTACCAAAGTGGCGAAACGGCAAAGCTGCTTTTCAAAACACCGTTTGCGGGCAAACTGCTTGTAACAGTGGAACGGAGCGGGGTTCTGGATTATTACACACTTGCAACCGACCAAAAATCCGCTAAATTAGAATTAAAAATCAAGGACGAATACACGCCGAATATTTACGTTTCGGCAACACTCATCAAGCCTTTGGACGACGGCGCGATGCCACTTACCATTGCTTACGGCTACCATCCGCTTAAAATCGAGAAGTCCGGCACGAAGCTACCTGTGAGCATCAGCGTTGCAGAGCAGTCCCGCTCCAAAACGAAACAAACTATCACCGTCCAAACGGGCGAATCTGACGCAGAGATGACGATTGCGGTCGTGGATGAAGGTATTTTGCAACTGAAAAACTTCCAAACCCCCGACCCCTACGGCTATTTTTACCAAAAGCGGGCGTTGCAAGTTTCGGCACACTCCGTCTATCCACTTCTTTTCCCCGACTTACACCCCAAAAGTAGCGTAGCGGGCGATGCTGCGCTTGCAAACCGCATCAATCCTTTCTCCAACAAGCGCGTGAAGCTCATTGCGCTTTGGAGCGGGATTGTGAAAGCGAGCGGCGGGAAATTCTCCTACACGATTGATGTGCCGGAGTTTTCGGGTGCGCTGCGCGTGATGGCGGTAGCATACAAAGGCAATAAATTCGGCTCGGCGGAAAAAACAATGCGCGTTGCCGACCCGATTGTGATTTCAAACGGTCTGCCACGTTTTCTCAGCCCCGGCGATGAAGCACTTGTGCCCGTGACGCTCACCAACACAACGCAGCGCGAAGCAAGCGCACAAATAGCGGTTTCCGGCGAGGGTTCAGTCGGCGTTGGCGACGGCAATCAAAGTGTTTCTCTGCCCCCCAATAGCGAAAAACGTGTTTTTGTCAAAGTCGGTACACGCGGCTTAGGCGTTGGCGCGGTGAACGTGCAGGTAAGCAGCATGGGCGAGAAATTCTCCGAGCGAACGGAAATGACCGTACGTCCCGTAGCGGGCTTGGTAAAATATTCGGGTTCGGGCGCAATGAAAGCCGGAGAAACTCAGTCCTTCGCGCTTGCGGGGAATTTCATGCAAGGCACGGCAAAGGGACGTTTGGTGGTCAGCAAGTCTCCGATTGCGCAGTTTACGAAGAACCTTAGTTATGTGCTGCAATATCCTTACGGCTGCGTAGAACAGACTGTTTCAAGCGCCTTCCCGCAGATTTACGCCGGAGACTTGGCGAAATCCTTGAATCAAAATCTTTCTCAAGGCGGCGGCACGGCTCAAGCAGCTTCCAATATCCAAGAAGCCGTTCGCAAATTGGCTTCCATGCAGCTTTACAACGGCTCTCTGAGCTATTGGCAGGGCGGCACGGAGGAAAGTTGGTTCGGCACTGCCTACGGCGCACACTTCCTCGCAGAAGCGCAGAAAGCGGGCTATGAGGTCAACGAGCAGTTCTTGAGCCGCTTGCAGGGCTATTTGTCGAAAAAGGTAAAAGAGCGCAATTACGAAGGCTACGGCTACTATGACCGTACAGCGCAGTACCGCGCACGAGTTATTCCTGCCAAAACGATTTTCTACTCGCTCTACGTCTTGGCGCTGGCAAACAAACCCGATTTCCCAACCATGAACTTCTACAAAGCCAATCGTGATTCGCTGGCGTTGGATTCGCGGTATCTTCTGGCAAGCGCATATTTCCTTGCGGGCGACAAAGCCAGTTACCGCAGTTTGTTACCCAAAGCATTCGACGGCGAAAAAGCGGTCAATAGCTTTAGCGGCAGCTTCTACTCCTACGTCCGCGACGAGGCTATCGCACTCAGCGCCCTCATGGATGTGGAGCCGGAAAATCCGCAAATAGGCATTATGACAAAACACCTCTCGGAACAGCTTAAAAACTCACGCTATCTAAGCACACAAGAAAACGGTATGGCGCTCGTGGCACTTGGTAAAATTGCCAAACGCGCTGCCGCCAGCGACGTGAAAGCGGTAATTTCACGCGGTGGACAGAAGATTGCTGATTTCACGGGCGGGGATGTGGTCGTAACGCAGGACATAGCCGGGCAGCAAGTTTCTATCGCATCCAGTGGCACAGGCACACTCTACTATTTCTGGGATACCGAAGGCTTGAGCGCAGATGGTTCATTCCCACAGGAAGACAGCTTCTTGCAGGTACGTCGCACGTTCCTCACGCGCTCCGGTCAGCCATTGAACCCCGAAACAATTATGCAAAATGATTTGGTCGTTGTAAAAATCTCACTTGCCAGCACGAACAAAGCAAGCGTGGACAACGTGGTCATAACCGATATGCTTCCGGCTGGTCTTGAAATCGAGAATCCGCGAGTGGGTGCTGTGGCGGAACTGGCGTGGATAAAGGACAATCACGAGCCAGATTATTTAGACATCCGCGACGACCGTATCAACTTTTTCACAAAAGCCGATGGCGCTGTGCGGCACTACTACTACCTAGCGCGGGCAGTCTCGAAAGGCACATTCCGCTTGGGACCGGTGAGCGCCGATGCGATGTACAACGGAGAATATCATTCCTATAATGGAGCAGGCACAGTGCGGGTTTCAGAGAGGATTGGTGCAACGCAGTGATTTTGTAATTTGCGAGCATCTTTGTAAGTTAGTATGGAAATAATCTACTTGGCATCCATTTGCTGAATAATTAGACGGTTAAGAAATGGATAACCTCTTGATTTTGTAAGAGCTTTTGGTCACAGGGTTCACAGAAACGGGTAACCGTAAAATTTTCTGTGAACTCTGTGTTTCTTGGCGTAGGCAACATCTTTTTTGCATCTGAAAAATAAATTTGTTGCAGGTGACTGTTCAGTTGTAGGCTTTTTTCTAACGATACAGCTTTGGTATGATTATAGTCCTTTGCGTGAGCTTTTTATTTATCTGTTCACAATCTAGTGTACAAGCCGCCTCGCACGAACTTCCGCTTTCTCAAAGGCAAATTCAAGGGCAAAAAATATCATCCGCCACATCACCACCGACCAAGTTATCGAAAAAGAAATCAGCAAAAAAGACGCGGTCTCCTCAGACAAAACCATTGAGTGTTCCAGTTCCAAGTCGTGCCGATGCTCTCGTTCCCAGCGATACCCTTCGCAAAGAACATCGCGTGGAAGTCTTTACCGATATTGGCTCGGAGCGTGGTGCAGTGCGCGTCACTCTTAATGAAAGCCAAGCCATTGAAATTGTTGCTTTTAACATCTTAGGCAAACGTGTAGCAGAAGTATATTCCGGTGAAGCACGTGCTGGTATGAACACCCTAAGTTTTGACCTTTCGGGGCTATCCGATGGAGTCTATATCTGTGTTGTGCGAGGGCGTAACTTCAAAACTGCCGAAAAATTCCTTGTTTCGCGCTAAACCAGACCCCATGAATATTCTTGTTTTGAATTGGCAAGACAGGCTGAATCCTTTTGCCGGTGGCGCGGAAACGCATTTACACGAGATTTTTTCGCGTGTGGCGAACGCCGGGCATCACGTAACGCTCTATTGTTCATCATTTGAGGGAGCAAAAGCAGAAGAAATGCTTGACGGGATACACGTTATCCGTGAAGGGGGACGCAATACCTTTAATTTCCAAGTTCCGCGCCGTTACAAAAAAGATTTTCGGTATCGTGGCTTTGATATTATTGTTGACGACATCAATAAAATCCCATTCTATACGCCTCTATATGTCCGCGAACCGATTGTGGCACTAGCGCATCATCTTTTTGGCAGCAGTATTTTCACTGAGGCGGGTATGATTGCCGGAACATACGTTTATACCTCAGAAATGCTTTTACCGTATATCTACCGCTCAACGCCATTTATAGTTGTGTCCGATAGCACCAAGCAAGAACTTGTAGGTAAGGGACTTCCGGCGGATAATATGATTGTTGTCCCCAATTGCATTAACCGCAAGCAATTTCCTTTTGCTATTCCAGCACCATCTGCTCCCTTTGCGCCAGTGATAGCATATTTTGGTCGCTTGAAACGGTACAAGAGCGCTCATCATCTTCTGGAGGCTTTTGCTTTGCTTGCCGATGAGTTTCCTACTGCGAAGGTACGGATTATGGGCAAAGGCGATGCAGAGACAGATTTGCGCAATCTCGCACAAAGGCTTGGCTTAAATACCGCGGAGTCGCAGCGTGTGGAATTTTTGGGTTTTATTCCCGAGGAGCGCAAAGCAGAGATGCTGGCTTCAGCCTATTGCGTTGTCAATCCGTCAATGAAAGAAGGTTGGGGCATTATCAATATCGAAGCAAATGCCTGCGGTACACCTGTCATCGCAGCAAATGTGCCGGGCTTGCGTGATGCAGTGCAGCATGGTGATAGTGGCTTGCTCTACGAATATGGCAATATCGAGGCATTAGCAAATACTTTACGGCAGATTTTACGCGATAACGACTTATACCGACATTTACAAAAAGGAGCTATTATGTTTGCACAGCGCTTTGATTGGGATACGTCTGCTCGTGCAGTACTAGAAGAAATAGAGAAAATCATTGCCTCGCCGCGACACTCTCAAAATTGAGATAAAATATCGCATTTGAAGAGGAAGTCTCTCATCTATGACTTCGATTATTGCTGGCTGCAATTAAAAATGCCGATTTTTCGCAAAAAAAGATAATTTATAGTTTGGCACGAAATTTTAATAATAGTTTTTATCTACTTTGCATAACTACCACATTTGAAAAGCAAAGTCCCTTTGGAAGATTAAGACAATTTGGTTGAATAATATGTGAACTCCTTATCATAGGCACTCCCAAAGGAAGGGGAACAGCGAGCGGTACTGGCACGGTACCGCTCTTCCTGTATTTAGGGGTCTGGGTGTACTCAAAAACTACCAGCTGTGATATATCTTTCAATCGTTCTTTTTGAGCAATGAAATTATCTCCCCAATCGGTACATGAGGATATTATTCATCATCCAACTCTTTTAGGCGAAAGCCTACGGCGTTTGCGAATGGCGTGTGATATGTCTCTTCAGCAGACATCAGAGGCAACAAGTCTTTCTAAATCATTTTTATCAATGGTGGAAAGTGGCCAGAGAACTATCAAGTTGGAAGATCTCCTTGCACTATTTTCTGCCTATCATTATCCGTTTGGATGGTTCTTAACACAAACGCGCGATTCATTTCTCCAAAGTACATTTGATGAACCCCTTGACAAGGCAACATTGAATATTGTTCAGTCTCGTACCAGTAGTCTCTTGATGACCGGTGAACGTCTCTCGGAAGCATTTGCTCGATTACTTCTGCTCCGACCCTTACGCTCACGTGATGATAGCGAATGGCTTGAATTGATGCTACCAGCGCAAACACAACTTACCGAAAAACCACTTTCGCTTTCTGGTGAAGTTCGCGGGGTGGTGCAACGCGGGACATTACTTCTTTTACTGGACAATAATGAGTACCGTGCCAA
>JANYDO010000557.1 GCA_025363605.1 Candidatus Kapaibacterium sp. | reverse complement strand
CATCGGATGGGATTATGCGAAAGTGTCCGGCGATTTCAACCCGATTCATATTTCGGGCGTGATGGCGAAAGCCTTCGGTTTGCCCGGAAAGTTGGCGCATGGCTGGTATTCGGTCAGTATGTTTACGTCGGTGATAGAACGCATCAAGAATATCAGCGTCAAGAAAATAGATGTACACTTCCAAAAGCCAGTCTTGCTGCCGAATACGGTTGCGCTGGAATATCTGGATACGAGTGATGAAGAAACGCAATTCCGTATTACAAGTGTGGACAAAAAAACTGTACATTTGACTGGTACAGTCGGATAAACTGACTGTTGCTTGTGTTTGTGGTAAACGACCGTTCAATATCGCGCCTTCTATTTTTTACAATATCTGTTTTAACATTCCGATTATGGAAACTCTTACACAATCTCGTTTCATAACCAAAAATGTGAGCATACCCGCTACCGACGGCTTTGACCTTGCGGCGATAGTGCTGGAGCCGACTGGCGAAGCAAAAGCTGCTATCCAAATCCATAGCGGCACGGGCATAAAAAAAGAATTTTACCTGAAATTTGCCCGTTTTTGGGCGGATGAAGGGTTTGTGGTCGTGGTCTTTGATTATCGTGGTATTGGTGCTTCGCGCCCTGCATCGCTGCGCGGATTCGAGGCATATACGCGCGATTGGGGTGAGAGCGATATGCCGGGTGTGTTGAACTGGTTGCAGTGGCATTATCCACACTTGAAAAAGTTTGTCGTGGCGCACAGCATGGGCGCTCAACTTGTGGGCTTGATGCCGAATCATCATTTGCTTTCGGGTGTAGTCAGCATTGCTTCATCGGTGGGGTACTGGCGCGTATTTCCTGCGCCATTCAAGTATTTCACGGCATTTATTTGGTATGTTTTTATCCCGCTTACGACGTTCTTTTGGGGCTATGCTCCGGCAAAAGCTATCGGACAAGGCGAGGATTTGCCCAAAGGCGTTGCGCGGGAGTGGGCGGCATGGTGCAGGCAACCGCGCTATCTGCGGCACTTTTTCGGCAAAACAATTAAAAATCAGTTCTACGATGACATTCTCTTGCCGTGGCGAGCATTTATCATCAGCGACGACCCGATAGCGACAGACCGCACGGGGCAGGAAATTCTGAAATTTTACTCAGGAATTTCGGTGGAAATGGAGCGTCTCACGCCCGAAGACGCAGGCGTAAAACATCTCGGACACTTTGGCTTTTTCACCGAGCGCACAGAGAAGCGACTCTGGGAGCGACCTTTGGCGTTTATTCGGCAAGTGCTGGCGGACATGAATGTGTCTTGAGGAATAGATGGTTTTTTTTGGGAGTAAGAAAGAAAGAGAGCCGCGTCGTGGCGGTTTTCGTTGTTTTTACGAGCTTATGTAGATGAAATCTAAATAATACTTGCACATATTATCTCATTGCTCTATATTTGTGTTGTTATTTATACTCAGTCTAAATTAGTTTAACTCTTAACTTTACTTTGAGCATGGAAAAACCACGTATTTTGGCCGAACTCAAGAACCAAACACGCCCGCAGCATGACAGCGTCGAAGGCAATCTCTTTGGCAAAGCGATGATGGCAGGCACGATGAGCCTTGAACAATACAAAGAATTTTTGCAGAAGTTTTACGGCTTTCATTTGGCGCTAGAGCAGGCATTGTCAAGTTTTGACTGGGCTTCGCTCGGTATTGATTTTGACGAGCGCCGCAAAATAGCCTTTTTGGAGCAGGATTTGCGAGCATTGGGGCTGTCTGATGCAGACATTGCACTTTTGCCTCAAGCCGACGACTTGCCGCCAATGCAGAGCATCGAAGAGGCTGTTGGGGTGATGTACGTCATGGAAGGTTCTACCCTTGGTGGGCAGATTCAGGCGCGTCAGGTGCAAAAAATGTTTGGCTTTGGTGCAGAAAACGGTGCGGCTTATTTTTCCAGCTATGGCGCAAATGTAGGCGTGATGTGGAAAGCGTACTCGGAAGCCATTGTCCGTGCTGCGTCGGATAATGCTGCTAAAGAAACGACAATTATTGCTAGTGCAAAAGCGACATTTACTGCTTTGGAGCGCTGGCTAATGCTTGATGTGGCTGTTGCCGAAGAAGTCTAAAAAAAACGATAGTTGAAGCTGCAAGTATGGTTTCCATACTTGCAGCCGTTTTATTGCGACTTTTTGTGTGTAATTACAATTTTTTGTATCTTTGTCCTTCACTTTCAAAAATTATGGCACTCATTCTCCATCAAACTCGTAACGGTCAAGTGTTTCGCTGTGATCATTGTGCGGCGCTTCACGTTGAATTTGGAACGGCGGAACTACGCTTCAGCGAAGAAGGATACCGCACCTTTTGGGAAATGATAGATCGCTTAGACCTTGATGCGTGGGAGCGGGCATTCTCCCATTCGGCGCATCACCGTAAAATTCATATTGCCGTCGGAAGCACTGGCGCGACGTTCGTTCTTCATAAACATGAAGCATTGGAATTGCGCGAACTTCTTGCGTGTGCTGCCACGAAACTGTATATTCGCAAGCACGTTGCTGATTTGAACTGGAACTAAATCTGGAATTAAATTATCTTGTTTTCTTTACTCATCGTAAGTATCTATGCGCCTTTCTGCACTTTTCGTTTGGACAATTCTTCTTTTTGAAGCGACTCTTTCTCTTACTGCCCAAACTCCTATAAAACCCGGAGAAGCGGCAAAAACCACCATTAAAGAATCGCGTCACCTCGTCAATCTTCGTCAGCTCACGTTTGGTGGCGACAATGCAGAAGCCTATTTCGGGGCAAATGGCAAGGCGATTTCCTTTCAATCCAACAATCCCAAATGGGGCTTGCAGTGCGACCAGATTTTTTATCTGCCGTTAGCGGATTCACTCAAAATGCGGGATTCCTCCTATAAGCCCACTCGCATCAGCACAGGGCGGGGGCGCACGACGTGTTCCTACATTATGCCCGATGGCAAGCACGTACTCTTTGGCTCTACGCACAGTGCCGATAGCGTTTGTACGCCGATGCCACTTGTTACCAAGCCGGAATATCTCAAAAAATATCTCTGGGCAGTGCATCGCTCCTACGATATTTATGTGGCAACGTTGGACGGCAAAGAGATGAAAACACTGACGAGTTCTCCCGGCTACGATGCCGAAGCGACTATTTCCCCCAAAGGTGATAACATTGTTTTTACGTCCGACCGCTCCGGTGATTTGGAGCTATGGACAATGAACGTGGACGGCACGAATCAACGTCAGATTACAAGCGGGTTGGGGTATGATGGCGGTGCATTTTTCTCGCCCGATGGCAAACAAATTGTCTTTCGTGCTTCGCGTCCCACAACGCCCGAAGACGTAGCTGAGTATAAGGAACTGCTTGGAATGGGGCTTGTTGCACCGACAACTATGGAATTGTATCTTTGTAACACCGACGGCTCAAACCTGCGTCAAATCACGCATCTGGGCAAAGCAAACTGGGCACCGTTTTTTCATCCGTCGGGTAAAAAAATCATTTTCTCCTCTAATCACCATTCCACACGAGGCTACGACTTCCAGTTGTACATGATAAATACTGACGGGACAGGGCTTGAGCAAATTACGGGCGAAAGTATTTTTAACGCTTTTCCGATGTTTTCCCCTGATGGAAAGCATTTGATTTTTTCCTCTAATCGCCAAAATGGCGGCACACGAGACACAAACTTGTTTATGGCGGAATGGGTGGATTGAAGGCTGGAGAGTGGTCGGATACTTGCCTTTATGCAGAATAATGTCCTTTGAACGAATGAACAATAATTGCTGAATCTGTAACGTCGTACACAATGCGGTCTTCGTCGTTCACACGGCGCGACCATAAACCCTGATTATTGTGTTTAAGTGGTTCTGGTTTACCAATACCATCAAAAGGTGAACGTGTACATTCAGTCAGAATACGGAGAATGCGCGGAACAAGTTTGGCGTTGAATGATGCCAACTCTTGTAAATCACTCAATGCACGAGGTAGAAAAATTACTGTTCTCATGTATTGCGTGGACGCTTGTAAGCAGCAATAGACGCAATTATATCAAATGTTTCGCCTTGGTCGAGTTGTTCTACAAGATGAGCAAACTCTTCACCCGGAACGGCGTATTCATATTCTGCTTGAGCGTTATCTGCTATCTTTTGCAGTAAGACAGGATTCGTGATTTCCGCAGCCTCCGGCTCAATAACAATAGTTATACGTTTTCCGCTAATATCGCTTTTGACTGCCGAGCGCAATTCATCAAAAAATCTTGTCGTCAGTTCCGAACGATGCAGATGATAAACAAGCGATTCCATAGTCGTGAAAGAGTGGTAAATAGAATATCCATTCCAAACAAAAGTACAAAATACTTACCACACATCCAATTCTCAAAACCGCATGAATACACGTCTTTTTCTACTACACGTCGGCATTACTTTTATTCTACTTGGTGCGACGCAATTTCTCAGCCCAAATACTACTTTTGCCCAAACCATAGATACAACCTTGCTCCGGCGGCATATTGCTTTTTTGGCAAGTGATTCTCTGCACGGACGCGGCACAAGTACGCCCGATGAAAAGCGTGCTGCCGGATATTTGGCAAACTATTTTCGCAGCCTTAATCTTGCGCCGAAGGGCGATGATGGCACATATTTCCAGACGTTCCCGCTCATCAAGAAAAATGACGTGCTGCCGGACAGCAACCGTCTTGCGATGAACGTGGCGGCATATCTGGACAATGGCGCAGCGCGTACGATTGTCATCGGTGCGCATTACGACCATCTGGGGCTTGGATACGACGGTTCGTCGCTCGACCCCCAGCCGAAAGGGAAAATTCACAATGGCGCAGACGATAATGCTTCGGGCGTAGCGGGTACATTGGAGCTTGCCCGGCTATATGCTACAAATGGCATCAAAGAGCCGTACAACTTCCTTTTTCTCTGCTTTTCCGGCGAAGAACTGGGCTTGCTTGGCTCAAAGCATTTTACGGAACATCCCACTGTTCCGCTCGAAAACGTCCATTATATGCTGAATTTGGATATGATTGGGCGCTTCGATGAAGCAAAAAAAGAGCTGGTCGTCGGTGGCGTTGGTACGAGTCCCACGTTTGAGCCACTTGTAAAAAATATTGCTGAACGCTCGTTTAGTAATCAACTCGCATTGGCACTGGATTCATCGGGTGTTGGACCTTCAGACCACACCTCGTTTTACCTCAAAAAAATCCCCGTTCTCTTTTTCTTCACGGGTGTTCACAGCGATTACCACAAGCCAACGGACGACGTAGAGCGCATCAACATTGGCGGTGAGGCGAAAGTGTTGCGGTATATCCTGCACATAATGGATTCTCTGCAAGCCGCACCAAAACTTGCCTTCGCACAAACGCGAGTGAAGCAGCAAGCAGGACATAGTTACAAGGTTTCGCTTGGTATCATGCCGTCGTACAGCTATTCCGGCAAGGGTTTGAAAGTTGATGCCGTAACAGCAGGGCGACCGGGTGCGAAGGCAGGTATGCAGGATGGCGATGTGGTGGTGAAAATTGGGCAAACAGACATTGCCGATATTCAGGGGTATATGGAAGCACTTTCTAAACTGAAAGCTGGGGAGACCGTTCCGCTGAAGGTTTTGAGAGGTGAAAAGCTGGTAGAACTTGCCGTTACCTTCTGATAAATATGGGCGAACCCTCTTTCCTGCATTTACTTTATGATGTGTGCAATATCAGACAGCTTGTAGAACATAAAAAAGCATGATTTTGCCTGAATTTTATCTCTAACCATTGGTCTTTAAATAAAAACGGCTTGAAACCAAGTGTTTTAAGCCGTTTTTTGCGGAGAAGAAGACTCAAGAGCGGCTTCATTATATTTCTGATACAGTATTCGTCTCGTGTGCGACGTATGCGAGAGAATCATGCAAAAAAAGGGAAAATAAATTTTACTTGCGAGGTTCTATGCGGTTTGCGTGCTAATTACTTTTTCTCGTTTTGCTCGTATTTTCTCTATTGCACTATCGAAATAATACGTTTTCGCACGTCCGTTTTCGATTACTTGTTCGTAGTCGCTGCTATCCAAAAGAGGTGGTTCAGACCATTCAGCTTTGCCTTTGCGTGTTGATGTTCGACCAGTGCGCATCTGTGAGAGCCGAACGTCTGTCAATCCGGTTAATTCTACTACTTCTTTTGTGCTATATTTTTTCATACAAAGTCCTCGGCAGGGTAGTGTACATCTTCGTATTCCTCAATAAGGTCTCCTATTGCGGTCACTAATTCAGCGAGGGGATGCCCTTCATGCCGTCCACCAGCGTTTAAGACCATTCTGAGCAAAGCAACAAGTTCGTCGTATTGCTGCTCTGTGCGGGGGGCAAGCCTCCTCATGTCGAAAAGGCTTGTTTTTTCTTCTGTAAACTCTGTCATAATTTCCATTTTCCTTTCGAGTATTCTGCGTGGGTTAGTACCGAATGAATATAGATTTTTTGATATTGAAAGCTGATTTTTGCAATAAGTCGTGTTTTGTTTCCGCCAATGTTAAAAACATGAAAGCCGTCAACTTCATCAACCGAAGCAAATGCTTCCTTTAATTCTGCAAAAGTATGAAAATTTGCGGAGTTTGCAGTTCTGAACCAATTCCGTAAGCTAGATTCCGACGTGGGATGCTTTTCCCAAAATTCCTTTATCTGTTTTCTTGATATGATGTGCATTGTCTTTGTCGCTTGGCGTTTAACTATTTGTTCTTGGTACAAAGATACGTTTGATGTTAAACGTATGCAAGGGGAAATTATAGAAAATAAAGATATTTTTTTTGCGACAGGGTATTGAATAGGGAAGTATAAAATGGGCGTTCAAAATGGCTCAGAAACAAAAAAATCCGCTAAGGTTTTCTTAGCGGATTTTTGATTTTATGCGGCTTTTGGGGCTATTAAATGCACCGAAAAACCGTGCTGGCGGAGAAGAAGAGATTCGAACTCTTGGTACCGTTACCGGTACACTCGCTTTCCAGGCGAGCCCATTCGACCACTCTGGCACCTCTCCATTTTTTCTATAACAGACTGCAAATCTACGGTTTTTTTCTGGTGTTTCCAAAAAATCATGCGAAAAAAAATTCAGCACAGCCTGAATACAAAAGAAATTTTTGCTCGTTCCCGAAAAAATGTTGATGTTAGAGGAAAATATTTCATTGTATCCCGCATCAATACTCACGTACTCAATACCTACGCATAATGAAACGTCGCTCATTTCTTAGTTTTCTTGGCGCATCCGCAGCAAGCATCAGCGTCGCGGGTGCATCCGCCCGTACTTTCTCGCCCAATGAAAAAAACGTTTCCGGCGACACGAGACGACTCTATCCGCCTACGCTGCCGCCCGCACTCAAGCCGGGTATGAAAATTGGTATTCCCGCGCCTGCAAGTGGCGTAGGGAAGGAAGAATTTGACAAAAAGGTTAAAAAATTTACCAAAGCATTGGAAGAGCTTGGCTTAGTGCCGGTGATGGCTAAATCAGTCTTGGCAGGAAATAGCTATCTTGCTGCTCCCGATGAAGTGCGGGCTGCGGAGTTCATGGAATTTGTACGGAACAAAGACATTGGCGGTATCATCTGTATTCGCGGTGGTTACGGCGTTATGCGCATTTTGCCGATGCTGGATTTTGAGGCTATTCAGCAAAATCCCAAGCTAATTTGCGGCTTCAGCGATATTACTGCGCTTGCCAATGTCGTCTATCAGCGCTGCAATCAGGTCGCTTTTCACGGACCAATGGCTGCGGCGGAGTTGGACGATTTCACGCGGCAGTGGTTTTTACCTTTGGTCTATCCTGAAAGCACCGGAAAACCTCGCTTTGAGCCAATTGCATACACAGACCCCGCAAAAATTGTTTCCTACACAGGCGGCAAAGCGCGAGGGCGTATTGTGGGTGGCAATCTTACTATCGTGACGGGGCTCATGGGAACACCATACGACATCAATACTTCCGGTTCCGTCCTTTTTCTGGAAGATGTTGGTGAAAAGGCGTATAAAGTTGACCGAATGCTGACGCAAATGTGGCTGGCAGGGAAGTTGCAGGAGTGCGCTGCGATTGTGCTGGGGCAGTTTGGTGAAGCCGAAGACAATAGCTATTCCACAACAATAGAAGACGTACTGCGCTCACGGCTTACACCGCTCAAAATACCCGTTATTGCAAATTTCCCGCTCGGACACGTCAAGGAAAAATTCACTATGCCTATTGGTGTACTGGCAGAGGTAGATGCGGATGCAAAAAAATTCACGATTTTGGAACCATCTGTTCAATGGTAAAGCTACAATGACGCAGAAAATCAGCGCTCTGGCGCTTCTTGTCCACGATTATGACGAAGCAATCGCCTATTATACCGAAATCTTGGGATTTGTGCTTTTGGAAGATACGCGGCTGAACGAAGAAAAACGTTGGGTGCGAGTCGCTCCGAAAGGCTCAGAAACCGCTCTATTACTCGCTAAAGCCTCAACCAGCGAACAAGAAACGTTTATTGGCAATCAATCTGGCGGTCGGGTGTTTCTTTTTCTGCAAACAGATGATTTTTGGCGAGATTATCGTGCGTATAAGGTACGAGGCGTAGATTTTCGGGAAGAGCCGCGCGAAGAAACGTATGGTACGGTGGCAGTGTTTGAAGATATATATGGCAATGTGTGGGATTTGGTGCAGCTGCGTGCTTAATCTTCTTCTTTCGCCTTTTTTGCCTTGGCTGTGTAAAAGGTATTCGTTTTGAGCTTTTCTGCAATCTCAAATGCCCGTTTGATGCGTGTTTGCTCAGATTTTGCATCGCGCATATAAATCAGCCAACTACGCTGTCTGCCGGGAGTAAAGGTTGACCACGCACTTTTTGCTTCGGGGTCAAGTTCAAACACTTCGTGGAGTTCTGCGGGAAGTTCCAAGCCATAATCGTCATTATCACGCCAAATCCGCGCATGGACTTCTACGCCTAGCGATAGCTCTGCTTCCTTGACGACCTCTTTTCCAAAGCCAATGAAAAATGAGCCTTCGCCTTTGGAGCGGAGAGCTCCGTGCCGCTCGAATGTGCCGTTAAGCAAACAAACAATCCGCACCGGTCGTCCGGAGGTAAACTCCCGTGCAACCTCCGCCGGAACAGTGAGATAATACAAGCCGCCTGTGGCGAATACTTCAGCCTTGGTTTCAGCGCGTTGCAAGCGAGCTGTGAATTCTTGCGCTTCGGCAATGCCGGAAGGTGATTGTTTTTTCTTTGTAGCCACGAGAAGGTATCCTTGAAAATCCAGTTACACCATCGTAAGAGAATTGGTGCTAACGGTAATAGTGCAGTGTGAATAAAGCGGAACGGGTTTGCTCAAATATACCGAAACCCCGCAAGAGGGCAAACTGCAATAGCACAAACTTTCTTTCTTACAAGTTTTTTCCTTCCCATTTTCGTTCTATATTGGCTGCCCCCGATAGTTTGGGTTGATGCTCATGGCATTTTTAGAAAAAATATATGCAGCAATATGGATTCCTAACATCTGTACCTCAAAGCACATTGCTTCCGGGCATTGTCTTGAATGGTAGCTTTCGCTTCCGCCAAGGTCAGGCTGAGTTTCTGGCGCGTTTGGCGAAAGCGTTTTCTGCCGGCGAGCGGAATTGCTTGGGTGTATTCGTGCCGGGTTATGGGAAGACTATTACGGCGCTTTCCTCGTTTTTGGTAGCGCGTTCGCTTTCGATTGCACAAAAGCTCGTTATCTTCGTTCCGCGTGGAAATCTCCGCGACCAATATGCCGACCCGCAAGAATTGGCTTTGCTGATGCGTAGTCTTGGTGCGCCACCGCTTACGTTCTGCGTGGCAGATTCGGAAAAGAAATTTTTACAACACCTTTCCACCGATGTTATCGTCACGACCTACCAGTACGCAAGCGGTCGCGGCGGTAGTGATGCGCTTCGGCAGTTTTGCAGCCGCGCAAGGTGTATGTTCGTCTTCGACGAAGTACATCATCTCTCGCTGGATGGTACGTGGGCTACGAAAATCAAGCAGTTTCCTTTCTCATGCAGCGTAGCGCTTTCGGGAACACCGATGCGCTCGGATAATAAGTCCATTTTTGGCGTACCGCTTGAAGTTCGTGAGGACGAAGGGGGGAAGCTCACGCAATTCTACAAGCCGCTCCACGAGGTGCTTCTGCGAGATGCACACGCCGAAGGAGGCATACTGAAGCGTGTTCAGGCACACGTGATAGATTATGCGGTGAAATTGAGAAATACCGAGACAGGTGCTATTGTTGAGGTTACACTTTCCAAACTTGCTGAAGCACAGCAAAGCGGTGCTGAAATAGATGCTTTCCTGACACGAAAAAAACTACGCTTTCACGACGTATATTTAGACTCCTTGCTCAGACCAGCATTTGAGCGCTTTACAGAAAAAAGGGTCACGCACAATGCCCACAAAGCAGGCGAGAAACAGCATCAAATGCTCATTATTGCCATGAGTAATCTCCATTCAGCCGCAATTCTGGAATTTGTACAGAAGCAGTTTCCGGAATATCGGTCAGCGCGGATTGGGCAAGATGTGAACGAAACAGAGCGAGCTGCACTGCTGAAAGAATACCGAGCCGGCGCGATAGACGTGATGGTGCAAGTGGATATGATAGGTGAGGGAACCGACATTAAGCCAATAAGCGTTATCGTGAAGGCAGATTTGGTGCGGGCGCTTTCCAAAACGATGCAACAGCTTTTTCGTGGTATGAGATATTATGCGCCGTTTGGCTTTGAGGGAAATATTTGCGATGTCTATACATCCAATGATTCGGAAGTCGTGCAGATTCTCGAATGGCTTACGAGCGAGGAGCAGATAGGCGTTTCGCTTGCAGATGGCGCACGCGGTGGCGGCAAGTCTCGTGCGAAAACGCCGCTCGCGCAGGAGGAATGGGAACTTGTATCGGTGGAGCAGCACGAAACCGAGTCGCACGGACTGGAATTGCATAACGGCGCATTGCAGCACGTTCCGCTCGACATCAAGCGTGGGCGGGGCAGACCGCGCACACGCCCTGAGACGATGTTTGTGGTTAATAACGACCGCGAAGCCGTAGAGCAGGCAGTCAGCCAAGCAGCGCGTGAGCGTGAACTCCGGCAGGAGTGTTCCGAACTGACCATGAAACTCACGAAAGTCTTGCCGAAAGAGGCTTGGGGATCACATTCAAGCGCATTTATGCTTGTCCATACCGCATCGGTGCAGCGCTTTGGAAAGTCGCCGGAACAGATGACCACGCAGGAACTGTTGCGGAAGCGGGAGTGGTTGAGGGCTTGCGTGAAAGAGCGCGGAATGGTGTGAAACGGATTGGAAAACATAGATTTTACGTGCTTCTTCTGTACCTGCTTTTTATAGCGTGGCTTTTTCAGCCATTTCGACGGCAGCAGTGGCTTGCACCATGCCGAAACCTTGCGGCTCGGAGGGGTAATTCGGGAGATTTTTTGCTGTTTGTGTGAGGATTTCTTTGATTTTTGCCGGTGTGAGGCGGTCGTTTGCTTCGAGCATTTGTGCGATGACCGAGCAAACAATCGGCGCTGCGAATGAAGTGCCGTCCACGTGTTTGTAGTTCGGAGAAATGATTTTTTCAGTGGTGAGGCGTTCGACGATCTTTCCGCGAATTTCTTCTACATTGCTTGAACGCAAGAGTTCAAGCGGGAGATTGGTCTTGGTGATAAGCAAGGGGAGTGTTCTCATAAGCATATCGTCGAGCATATTGTCGAGTGCCGAAAGCGCAGAAGCCTCTTCGTGGGTAGGTGTATGCGGCAGAATCGGTGCAGGAAGCCAGATAGCAGGTGCGATGACTTCTGGCTTGACGATGCCGTCGGGTGTGCGTCCGAAGCTGGATTGATATAAACTATCGTCCTCAAGCATATTATTTTTATCGTCCAGCCCGCCGACAGTTATCGCGGAAGGCGCACAGGCAGGAGGGTACAGGGGAACACGAGGATTGTTTCCCGATGCTGCCACAACGACGATTCCACGCCGCACGGCTTCTTCGACGCGAGAAGTGACGGGGTGTTCGAGCGATGTGTCTATTTCATCGGCATAGACGGATAAATTGATGATATTGATGCCGTATTTTTTTGCATTTGCCAGACACCAATCCAGGGCGTGTGCTATTCGAGCGGTCGGAATAGAGCCTTTGTCGTCCATTGTTCTGACCAGAACGAGATTAGCATTATAGGCAAGCGAGGAATACAGCTTGCGCGAAAGGAATCCGTTGCCGGCTGCCGTGCAGGCGGTCATTGTGCCGTGCCATGAGTAAAATTCCGGTTTTTCGGGCGGGAGAGCGTCTTCTTCTTTTTTAACGGCATCGTAGTATCGCACGATACGGTTTTCCGGCTTTGTTAAGTCGGGATGCGTCACAAAACCGGAATCTATCATCGCAATACATACGCCTTTGCCGGAGTAGTGGGATTCGGAGCGCATTCGCGTCGGAATCGAAAGCGCCGGAAAAAGTGAAATGGCATAGACTCGTGCGCGGTCTTGGGTTTTAGTCATGGAAGAATTTTCGGGATTTGGCATAAAGTGCTGTTGTGCAATTATTTGGAAAAATCTTGTGCAAGCGAGCATTGTTCCCTCTGTACTCATCTGCCCTTCTGCAAAATATACGCTTTTCGTGTATGAAATGTACGTTTTTTTGTGGCTTGCGCTTTTAGCCGCACAATACCTACCTTTTGTGGACGTTAGAGTATGAAATTTTGTGTAAAAGAATGGAGACTTTTGTGTAGATTAAGGCGTAAACTTTTCGGATGTTTTCTTCATGTTCTTGCTCCTGCTTTAGTAATGATTTGAGAGTAATTGCTTTACGTATCACTATGGAGCTTCTTCCACATTTTTTTGATTCCTTTTGAACACCATGGATAGCGAAACACTTGAAATAATCCGTACTTTCGTTGCTGAATCGCTAGATTCCTTGGACGAGCAAGAGGAGAAAATACAATATCTTAGCGGGAGCGGAAGCAAAGAAAGTATTAACTCTATCTTTCGTGCTTTCCACACGATTAAGGGACTATCGGGTTTTTTAAGTTTTAATGTCATCAATACCATTACGCAGGAAGTTGAGGTGTTACTTGACTTTCTACGTAAAAATCCGAAGGTTCTTTCGGAAACGGTCATCGCGCTCATTGGTGAAAGTTTTTCTTTGCTGAGAACACTTCTGCAGACTGTTAGGGAGGCGGCAAAAGACATTGGGCATGAAGAAGCAGTGCGGAATCATATCAGCCGCTTAAAACAAGCGGTAATACTCATGAAATCTGATGCTGACGCTGGTATTGCTTCCCCAAGTAGTACTTCTTCCGCCGCTTCTTTCTCTCCTGTTTCTCAAAGTAGTAATAACATTACTCCACGTCTTAATGCAAGTGAAACGAAAGAATACCCTTCCCAAGTTCAAAAAGCGAGTACACAACCATCACAAGCGCCTGTAATGGCGGCATCAGACGTTCAACTGAATACAGTTGTTGCCGTCACCACCACCACCACCATCGGCTTGAATACAGTCGTTTCAAGTGACCGGCAGGATAAGAGTAGAGATATAGCGAGTAGAGGCATAGCTGTTGACGAGAAGACACTTTCAACAGAGGCTGTCGCATCCAATACTGCAAATGCGGCAATATCAAATGATCATCTCCAATGTTTTATTCCTGAATCGCTGGAGTTTGTTTCCATGATTGAGCAAGGCTGCAAGCGCTTGGAGCAAAATCCTCACGATATGACAGTTATTGGTGCTATGCTCACGACGGTTCTTCGTCTTAAAGAGAACGCTGCTTTTATAGGTTTTGCAGAAATGGAGAGAAAGAGTGCAGATGTGGAAGATATTCTGGAGGCGGTTCGCAACAAGGTCTTAAAAGTATATCCGGGATTGATTTCTATGCTTTTGAGTACCGTTCTTTCTATGAGGATGTTCATTCAAGATATAGCTTTGGGGCAAGTGGCAAAAGCTCAAAAAGATAGCGATGGTACTACACTCTCAGCATCGCCGCCTTTTTCAGGAATGACTGTCTCTGGGAGTACATCGCATCTGCCACCTATGTTCGGGCTTTCATCCGAGAATGTACTTTCTACGCGCCGCGAAGTGCTTGTTGATGCAGATATAGTACAAAGGCTCTGTTCATTGGTGAACGAACTTGTTGCAATTGAACCGATATTCACCAATGAGTTTGGTATAGCTGAAGTGAATGCGCCAGGTTTCAAGAACGCAGCAGAGACCCTGCACAAAATCACGCACGAATTGCACGACACTGCGAAGTCGCTCGGCGATATACTGAATACTGACCGAACTCACCCTTTGAAATAACAAGAAGCATTTTGTGCGACATTTTTCTTTTTTCTACTACTATGTCCTCACAGCATTCAGTGTCGTCGGTGGATGAAATCGTTTCGGTTGTACTTTCGGAGACCGAGTTCGAGAATTTAAGTCGTCTCGTCTATGAGCGATTTGGTATTCATTTGCCAATAGAGAAGCGTATGATGGTGACCGTACGCTTGCAGAAGATTTTACGTCGTATGGGTATGACGTCGTTCCACCAGTATTACGAGTATCTTATTCGTAGTCCGAATAGTGAGCCGCTTATTGAGTTTGCCAATCATATCACGACCAATCATACGTTCTTTTTTCGTGAAAAGGAGCATTTCGATTATCTTGTGAAGCGGATTCTACCGGAAATGACAGAGCCGCTGAAGCGGAAGCAGGAGTATGATTTTCGGATGTGGTGTGCAGGCTGCTCCTCCGGCGAAGAAGCCTATATGCTTGCTATGCTCATGATGGAATTTCTCGGTGCTGAGTATAGTCGGTGGAAAGCCGGGGTGCTGGCGACAGATATTTCTGAAAAAGCGCTTGCTGTAGCCGAAAGTGGTGATTATGTCGAAGAACGAATTGCTCTTTTGCCCGAAGAATACAAACGCAAGTATTTTCAATCGCTCCCAGACAAGCATTGGCGCGTCAAACCCCTTCTAAAGCAGGAAGTGATTTTTAGGAAATTCAATTTGATGAATACTGTCTTTCCTTTCAAAAAGCCATTTCATGTTATTTTCTGCCGTAATGTGATGATTTATTTTGATAAACCGACGCGCAATGCTCTTGTTCAGCGCTTTTACGATTCTCTTTTGCCCGGAGGATATTTGTTCATCGGTCATTCTGAGACGATTGACCGAGCAAGTTCTGACTTTCGGTACATTACGCCCGCATTGTATCAAAAGCCTTTGTGATACTTGTCTGACTTTGGCAAAAGCGGGCTTTCGCGACAATGACATTAAAATTTGGATGTCGTGAAGTAATGCAACACACCTTCCACGTTTTTAGCACAGTATAGCACTATGCCAGAAAAAATCCGCGTACTTCTTGTTGACGATTCGGCACTTGTGCGGGATTTGCTTCTACGATCTATTTCTGCTTTTGAAAGCAGTATAGAGGTCGTGAGTGTCGCCGTTAATGGACTAGACGGATTGGAAAAACTCTCCACTGTCAAGCCCGATGTGGTCGTCACCGATATGGATATGCCGGTGATGAATGGTCTCGAATTTATCCGGCAGGCAATGATACAGCGCCCGTTACCGATTATTGTTCTGAGTTCATGGACGCAAAATGATAAGAGTATTACGTTGCAGGCACTGGAGGCTGGTGCGGTGGACTTTATTTCTAAGCCGTCAGCTTTGAATCCACAAGGATTTGATGATACACTGAGGCGACTCGTTATCAAAATCAAAGCTGCTGCCCGCAATAGTCCGATAATGAATCGCAAATCGGTTCTGCCATCTTCTTCGCTATTGTCGTCTCCCGCTAAAAGCAACATCGGATTGCCCCAACGCTCGTCGGCACCAGTGGCAAGCGTGCCGTCTTCACAAACGCCAAATTATGAGGCGCGAAGTGGGCAGATAATCCTTGGTGTTGGTGAAATTGGTGTGTCGAATGAAATGGGGAAATATATCAAAACCTTTGCGCTTGGCTCATGTGTGGCACTTAACCTGTTCAGCGAAACATTCGATATAGTGGGCATGGCGCATATTGCACTCGCCGCATCCACGACCTCACCCGAAAAAGCAAAAACGCTGCCGGGCTACTTTGCCGACACTGCCATACCGACACTTATCAATCAATTGCGCAGTATTGGCTATCGCAAACCCGTCTCACAGCTAATGGCAAAGATAGCAGGAGGAGCGCAAACAAGCGCTGACGCGAACAATTATTTCAAAATTGGCGAAAAAAATATTGTTGCCGTCAAAACTTTACTTATCTCATTTGGTATAACGCTTCTGGCAGAAGATGTCGGTGAATCTCTGAGTCGCACGGTATGTATTCAGGTCGGTTCTGATGTCGTGCAATTATCTTCACCGGAACGTTCGCCGTGGGTTATTTAAGGATAATATCTGCCATTGCAGAAGCTGAAGAGCAGACAGATACAAGATTTTGTGAAATACTATACTGTCAAGAATAACTATGAACATAGCTACTGAAAAACTTCCGATTTCAGTTTTGTATGTCGAAGACGACGCTGCTATTCGTCTATTGACGAAAATGCTGTTAGAGAAAAAAGTGGAAAAGGTCTATTTAGCACAGGATGGTAGTGAAGGACTTGAGCTTTTTACTGCGCACAAGCCAGATTTGGTCGTAAGCGATGTTGCGATGCCGATCATGGATGGTATGGAAATGTCGCGGCGCATCAAAGCGGCAAATCCGAATATGCCGATCATCCTTACTACGGCATACGACCGCACAGATTTCCTTTTGAATGCAATAGAACTCGGTATAGATCAATATATCTTAAAGCCCGTCAAACAAGAGAAATTATACTCTTTAGTCGAAAGAGTCGCTTCTGCTATACTGGCAGAGCGCCGACTTGCCGAGCAGCAGCGTATTATTCAGGAAACGAAAGAGCAGTTGGAAGTGGTTCTGGATGCCGTGCCGGGAGTGATTTCGTGGATTGGAAAAGATTTGCGGTATCTGGGCTTGAATGGATATATTGAGCGTTTAACGGGGCTTTCGCCATCAGAATATATTGGTAAAGAGGTCGGAGCATTAACATCGGAGGTGGGACAGGAGGATCAAAGTTTTCGCCATGCTGTCGCAGAATTCTTTGAGCAGAATCGTGAGGTGGGTGAGTTTGAAGTTGCAATAGCCGGTAAAGATGGTCTGCGAACGTATTTGGTGATTGCCAGAAAATACCACCACGACGAGCAGGCGGTGTTTGTCGGGATTGACATCACCGAGCGCAAATCTGCCGAAAAGTCAATGCGCACGATGAATGAAGAACTGGAGCGACGTGTAGCCGAGCGAACTGCTGAACTTCTTCGCGCAAAAGAGCAAGCTGAGGCTGCAAATCAAGCAAAAAGCGGCTTCTTGGCAAATATGAGCCACGAACTTCGTACGCCGCTTAATGGCATAATCGGTATGACCAGTCTCCTGACCGATAGCGAGAATATGACCGACAAGCAAAAGGAGTATCTCCGTATGGTCAGAGTATCAGCAGATTCTTTGCTATACATCATTAACGATATTTTGGATATTTCAAAAATAGAGGCTCAGAAATTGGAGTTTGAGCATATTCCCGTAAATATCGGGTCGGCGGTGCAAGAAGTTATTAGCGTCTTTAGCCCGCAAATCGCATCCAAAGGTTTGCAGTTTCATACCAATATTAGTAATGAACTGCCACCGCTCATCGTTGGTGACAGCATACGATTTAAGCAAATCCTTAATAATTTTATCGCCAATGCGGTAAAGTTTACGAGTGAAGGGTATATAGACCTTACGGTACGAGTGCCTGAAAAATCGGGCGGTGATGTCATTATAGAATGTGAGATTACCGATACTGGAATTGGAATCGCGGACGATAAAATGGATAAACTTTTTAAGAGTTTTAGTCAACTTGATCCTTCCTTTACGCGAAAATATGGCGGTACAGGTCTTGGGTTGGCGATTGCACGGCAACTTGCCGAAATGATGAATGGTAGCGTTTGGTGTCGCAGTACTTTGGGCGTGGGTAGTACCTTTGGGTTCCGAGTGCGCTTACCACTGCCGGTTGACGGCGTATCGTATCAAGCAGTGGGCAATGTGAGCCGCCGAGAGAATTCTTCTGAATCTCTCGGAAATGCGGATGCTCCTACTCTCCCGATGCCCCTGAAGCCCATGAAAATTTTACTTGCGGAGGATAGTCCCATCAATCAAGCAGTATTTCAGGAAATGCTTTCCATTCAGAAATGGGATGTCGTTATTGCGAATAATGGTCGGGAGGCTCTTGATGCTCTTGATGATGCAAACTTTGCTTTTGATATTGTCCTCATGGATGTCCAGATGCCCGAAATGGACGGACTGACAGCGACAGCAGCTATTCGGACACACGAACAAACCACGAGAAAGCACTTGCCTATTATTGGCATTACCGCCCATGCTTCTCAGCATGACGCGGATCTCTGTCGCCGTGCCGGTATGGACGATGTCGTTACTAAGCCGGTAGATTTTGAGAAACTTTACGATGCCATTGCGCGTACAGTTCGGCAAAAATCAGTCTCTACTATTGGTATAAGTGAAATTGAGAAAGCCAATGTACAAGCAGAAGGAGAAAACATTAGCTCAATACAAGCAGAAGGCGGACTTTGGACAGAACGTATTCCCGCAGATTTGTCAAAATTGCTTCATGCTGTCAATGGCAAAAGTGATGTTGTCGAAAAGCTCGTTGGGTACTTTCTCAAGAATTACGCTACCGACCAAAATGCTATCAAGCAAGCCGTAGAGAGCAATGCGGCGGCGGCTCTCCACAGCTCGGCACATAAGCTCAAATCGGCAGTCGGCAATTTTGGTGCAGAAACGGCAATGGATTTATGCACACAGTTGGAAAAAGCTGGCAAAAATGCTATGTTGCACGAAGCTCCTGCACTTTTTGCTATGCTCGAAGATGAATTGGCGCTGATAGATCGTTATTTTCGTTCGGGTTTATGGAAAAACCATGTGTGAGACTCTTGAAAAAATACAATTTTGATGCTAATATTCTGTAAATTAAATACTTACATACTTTTTTGCAATAGGATGCTACAATGAAGATGCTTGTTATGGAAGATGAATATGTCAGTCGCAGTGTTCTCATGGAAATTCTAGCTCCATATGGAGAGGTTGATCCTGCCGAAAATGGAAAAGAAGCACTCGAAAAGTTCCAGAAATCGCTTGAAAGTTCCGAGCGCTACGATATTATTTTTCTGGATATTATGGTTCCGGAGGTCAGTGGTCAAGATGTCTTGAGGAGTATTCGTGCAATGGAGCAGCAGCATGATGAAAATGCGCTCGTAACGACGAAAATAGTGATGACCACAGCGCTTGGCGATTTTAATAACGTTAAAACAGCCTTCAAACAACAATGCGAAGCCTACCTCATCAAACCACTTGACCGTGATAAAGTCGTGAATACATTGCAGGGATTAGGACTGATATAAAGGAGATTCAGCCGTGGAGGTTGAATTGACAGAACATGATAGGTTTTTTCAATAATGAAATGCCGGAAAAGATGCAAGAGTGCATTTTCTCCGGCATTTTATTTGATGCATCTGATTTTGCTCTGATTTGCTTTGATTCAGCCGCCCGCTTTTGTATCTTTGCTACATACCCAAACAGTTTGACAACCGTGTGTTCATACCATTTTCAAAACCCCACTATGAAACGTCTTGGATTTTGCTTTTCTGCACTATTTCTTTTTGTTTTTTGCTTCTCAAGCACTCACTGTATTGGTGCAATTGCCGATACACCACCTTTCAAAGTGGGATTAGAAGTCCTCCGCGATCAAGATTTTGCGCCATTGCGGGGCAAAAAAGTGGGATTGATTGTCAATCACTCGGCGTTGACAAGAGAAGGCTCACACGCTGCTGATATGCTTGCCAAGCAGGGAATTGCCGTAAAACTCTTTGCGCCGGAGCACGGTATTCGCGGTACGAAAGATGAAATTATTAATAACAACGAGGTTGATTCGGCGACGGGACTCACCATTATTTCGCTTTATACTGCCAAGAAAAAAGGTCCTTCGCAGGAGGATTTGCAGGGCTTAGACGCGCTTGTTTTCGACATCCAAGAAATCGGAGTGCGGTATTACACATATGCAACAACAATGATTTATGGTATGAAGGCTGCTGCCCAAGCAGGCATCCCGTTCTATGTGCTCGACCGCCCGAATATGGCTGCTCCGTTTGGAGTCTATGGTCCTATTTTAGAAAGTGAATTTCACGGTGGCTTCACAAGTTATTATCCGATTCCGATTGCGCATGGTATGACAATGGGCGAACTAGCGCAATTTTACAACGCAGAATTTGGTATTGGGGCGAAATTGACAGTGATTCGGATGCAGGGCTATGACCGCTCAAAATTTTATGACGAACTTGGTTTCCCGTGGCGCAATCCCAGCCCTAATATTCGTTCAATGGATGCTGTTATCGGTTATCATTGTTTGGGTATGCTCGAAGACATGACGTGGAGCGTTGGTCGGGGAGCATCCGAACCATTTGTGACATACGGTGTGAATTTGCCGAAGAAGACCATTCAAGATGGTATGAAAAACACTCAAATTCTTGATGCTCAGAATCTTCCGGGGTTACGTTTTACCTTCACGATGTTTTCACCCGGAGCTTCCAAATTGCAAGGTCAAACGTGCATGGGTTTTAATCTGAACGTGAAAGATAGACGCTCTATTCAGCCATTTCGGACTATGCTGACGGTCTTCAGAGAGGTTACCAAACTTTTCCCTGATAGCGTGCGGAACAAGGAAATTGACAGAACTGCACGAAGTGTAGGCAGCCGTAAACTACTGGCAATGATGAAAGCAGGAAAAAGCATTGATGAAATTGAACGAGCGTTCAGTAAAGAAGCAAGTGATTTTCAGGAGAAATCGCGGAAGTATTACATTTACACCAACGACCCATCAAAGCAAGCAGCAGCAACATCTTCACCGGACATTTGGTCGGGAAATGATTATACCGTACTGCCGCCCTACGAACGCTTGCAAAGTGCTGTGAAGACCGTTGTAGATGCGGCAATTCAAGACGGCGCTTTCCCGTCTGCATCGGTGGGCATCGTGCATAATGGCAAAGTCGTGATGCGCGAAAGTTTTGGGCGCTTTACCTACGCACCAAATTCACTGAAAACGCCGTTGGATGCTGTCTATGACATGGCTTCGCTTACGAAAGTGATGGCGACAACGATGTGTATTATGAAACTCTACGACGAAGGCAAACTTGGGCTGGAAGACAGCGTAACAAAATATATTCCGGAGTTTGGCGCAAACGGAAAATCGCATATTCGCATCAAAAATCTCCTCTTGCACAATAGCGGTTTGGCGGCATTCCGGCAATACGACCTCCGTGTCAAAGGTTCAGAAGAAGCTATGAAGGCGCTCTACGCCGAAAAGCTTGTCTATAAAACGGGTGATTCAACAGTGTACAGCGATTTAGGATTTATCACGCTTGGAGAGATTATTCGCCGTATTTCAGGTAAGCCACTGGATGTGTTTTATGTGGAAAATATCGCTCACCCGCTTGGCTTGCAATCAAGCGTCTTCAATCCCGATTCCCTCATGCGACTACGAACAGCGCCAACAGAAAATGATACGACGTGGAAGCAAGATTTTAAGCGCCCTCTCGTGCATGACCCGCGCTCGGCTCTTCTGCACGGTGTGGCAGGTCACGCAGGTTTGTTTTCTACCGTGGACGATATTGTGCGCGTAATGCAAGTGCTGACTGCTCCGGAGGCGAATCTTGTGGGCGGAAAGCCATTCATTAAACCCGAAACGGTGAAACTTTTTACCACGCGAGCAAGCGAGAAATCAAGCCGTGCTCTGGGTTGGGATACCAAACTACCGGAAAAATGCTCGTGCGGTGATTTCTTTTCGCCTACGTCATTTGGTCACACAGGTTTTACAGGAACAAGCATTTGGTATGACCCTGTGCGAAAGTTGTGTGTGGTGCTGCTTTCCAACCGCGTTTTCCCAACGTCGGAAAATAATAAAATTCGCGCTGTCCGTCCTGCCGTTCACAATGCTGTTGTGCAGGCGTTAGAGAGCCGATAAAATCTCATGTAGCTATACTCAGACGCTCTTCCCGTCCGACGGCTGAAGAGTGCGAAAACGCTGCCGTCGCACGGGTTTGACCTTTGCAATTTCTACCCGCTCTCAGTATATTTTGAGCACGAACCTTTTGAACAATGTACATTTCCAAAGATAACAACGTCGACAATCAGGCGGAACTACTAGACTTTATGCGTCAAAACAGTTTTGCCACCCTTGTCGGTATTGGTGATAAGAAGCCGTTTGCCACGCATCTACCATTTGTGGTGGAAGAGCGTGATGGCAAGATTCTGCTGCTTTCGCATCTCGCAAAAGCGAACCCGCATGGAAAGATGCTTCTGAGCAGTGATGCACTGGTGATTTTTCAAACTCCGCACGCCTACATTTCGCCTTCGCACTATAACTCGCGGCAAAGTGTTCCGACGTGGAACTACGTCGCCGTCCACTGCTACGGTACTGTGAGGCTTCTGGAAGACCCTACATCGGTGCTGCAATCAACAATACGTCTCTACGAAGCTGAGTATGAAGCACAGTGGGATAGTCTCGCGGAGTTGTACAAAACGCGCATGAAAGAAGGCATTATTGCCTTTGAAATTGCCGTTCATACGCTCGAAGGCAATTACAAACTGAGCCAAAACAAAACCCCAGACGAAAAGGAGCGTATTACTGCCACGCTTTTGAAAAGTGA
>JANYDO010000555.1 GCA_025363605.1 Candidatus Kapaibacterium sp. | reverse complement strand
CTGAGATGAGAAAAAGCTACCATCTGCAACGCCGTAAAGCCTTTCTTTTTGCGGTCAAGAAGGAAATTTCGCGCCTCGCTCAACGTTGATTTTTTCGTAAACTCCCATGCTGTATCGCCGAGGTAGAAAAATGGCTCATTGTTAGCGTAGGCGAGTGTACGCCTGTTCGGCGCAATTTTTACTGCTCCTTTTGCATACAGTGGGTTTGTGCCGTCGTAAGGCGAAACAATAACCAAACCTTGCCGACGGTGCAGACTATCATTTGTGGAGTCGGAAGCGGTGGTAAGGTATTGCCACGTGCCTGTTCGGGGCAGATACGCCCGGACACAAAAAACGCTGTCGCCATCCCAAAAACCCATCACGCGCCGTTTCTCGCCACTTGCACGGTGTATGAACTCGGCAGTAAGAGCAATTTCTATGTGTGGATTGGCGTATGTTTTCTCTGAAACGAAACGGACTTCAAGGGCTTGAAATACATGAGCGCGAAGAATTGACGTGCTGAAGGATGGTGCTTCGACAGTAAAAACTCGATTGCCTTTATAGCGCCGTATGCCCGGAACGGATAGAGTATAGGTGCCGATGGTGGAGAATGCTTGTGCCGGAGAGGATAGAAAGAGACATTGCGATATATCTCCCGAATCTACGACCGTGCCGCAAAAGTTACCTTCGGCAGCGCCATGAAAAGCAACATAATTCTGTACTATTCCTGCCAATGTCCTTGGCGGGGAAGTTTGGCGACCATATTTATTGTAAAATTTGACGATAAAAGATGTTTGTGCCTCACCGATGAAAAGAAGTGGTGCTACGCCCTCAAATACCGCTAGAATTGCTATATCATTGACGCGATTTGTGTCTTCTTCGTCACTACGCACGGCTTCATTCTGCTTTTGCGCAAATATTAGGAGGGAGTCGCCTATGATCTGCGCTCTTTGCTGTTTGTCCGCTTTGTTCTCAAGATGCGGCAGCTGAGTAGAGCGTGCCAGACAATGTGAAGGGAAGCAATACGACGCAAGTAGCATTCCAAAAGAAAGTGCGAAGGAAGAAACAACTATGTAGGAGCGCATGGCTATTGAGGAGTTATTGGGTTTGAAATCAAGGAGAGAAATAATATACACAAAAAGAACAATTTCTAACCAAAACCTTCGGCGCACGGAAGCTGCTCAATCGGACGACGCATGAGAAAGGGCAATGTACACAAATTTCAAATAGAATCAAGATTGTCCTGCTGTTGCTGGAAATACCGCACGACGGTTACGGCTTTTTTATATCTTGCTAATGTTGTATCTTCGCTGGTGTTTTTATCCGCATATTCTCTCAGAATTTTCCAGTCAAGCGCTCAATTGCTCGTACTGGTGTCCCATACCATTTATGACATTGACCATATACGAACACCGTATCGGTGCATTGCGCAGTGAATTCGACAAACGCAAAATTGATGCGCTCATCATTTCGCACGTCCCGCACGTGGCGTATTTGACGGGCTTCACGGGGTCGAGCGCAATGCTTGTGCTGACGCGCTCATCGGTACATTTTCTCACCGACGGGCGCTATACCGAGCAGGCGCGTCAAGAAGTCGTCGCGCTGCCAAATCTGAGCGTTCACATCGAACGCGAGTGGTGGAAATTTGTTCACGAAAAGCAGCTTTTGGAAGGCGCACGAAATGTGAGCTTCGAGGCTTCGCATGTATCGGTGGCTGCAGCGGAGGTGATGAAGAAAACCGTCGAAGGGCGTGAGTGGCAGCCGCTTGTGGGCATGGTCGAAGCCGTCGTCATGGTCAAAACCCGCGATGAAGCCACCGCGATACGCGAAGCAGCCGGAATCGCAGCAAAAGTCTATGACCACGTTCTCCGTACCACCAAAGCCGGAATGACCGAAAATGATGTTGCAGCTGAAGTTGCCTACGTTTCCAAAAAACTAGGTTCGGAAGGCGAAGGCTTTGAAACGATTGTGGCAAGCGGTGTGCGCGGCGCTCTTCCGCACGGACGCGCTACAAATAAAGTCATTCAGCACGGCGAACTGGTAACGTTGGACTTTGGTTGCCGTTCTCGCGGCTTTTACAGCGACATGACGCGCACCTTTGCCGTTGGTGAGCCGAGCCTTTTTGACCG
>JANYDO010000511.1 GCA_025363605.1 Candidatus Kapaibacterium sp. | reverse complement strand
GAGCAAATCGACATGAGCCCATGGAACAAACCTGGTGTTGTACACGGCTTGCCTGCTGAACCGACATATGATGGTAACACTACCCTCATTGGTGACGGTCACGGCTCTTCATCCCGTGCTTTCACCTATACCTCCACAACCCGCTCGCAAACGCTTGATGGCGTTCGTACGGGTCAGGTTATTCGTCAAACTGTTGACCGTGTAAACGGTACAGGCAGCCCGATGATCTTCCCGTCCGTTGGTATTGCTAACATTGCCGGTGTTAACGGTGGTAACATCATCCGTAACTTCCCGGTTATTACCAATAGCATCCATGACTACGCTATCAACACAAGCGCAACCACAACGTTGCAGTATGACAGTGAAGCTTCCGACATCATGTCGCAAATTGAGTTCCCATCCGGTGTAACAGGTCCTCACAATCTTGTGATGAACTGCGCATCGAACGTTTCTCAAAACTTGCCGATTCGTACTGTTGACTACCGTGGTTTCGACCAAGCAGGTGTTAACTGGAATAACTTTGCACACCTTAACTTCTTGAACAAAACCTCAGGTTTGTTTGGTGCTACCGCTGGTACGGTTGTTCTTGGTCCGGAGTATGTGAACTCCACCAACGCAAACTTGCCTCGTAACGCATTCAGCCCTACAACAGGTTTGTATCAAGCAAGCGCTATCTACAATCAACAAGGTATCGGTTTGACAAACACCCCGGGCGTGTTGGCTACAGCATATGTTGACACCCGTCCGGACGTTGCTATTACCTCTGCTAAAATCAACGATCGCTACTACACAACTGGTGTAGGTATTCGTCCGTCCGTTACCCTCACCGGTACATTCGACGGTCGGGTTCGCGGAGGCTTCCCTGTTCAGCGTGTCGTAGGTCCTACCTACGGTAACGGTGGTCAAACAGCATACGTTGTTACTCCGCCGAACGACTTCGGTCGTCGTGGTGACTACAATAACTTCGGTGTTGTAGAACTTCGTCGTGGTAACTTGAACATCCCGAACCGTAACATTTCGCTTGTTCAGACCGTTGGTCAACCCGCGGTAACGTTCAACTACTTGTTTGTTCTTTCCTCAACAGCTATTATCTCCAAAGATCAAGAAGGCGTTACCTTCTTGGGTCAACGTGTTGGTGCTAATAATGCCGCAGCTCAGGTTGTTCTCTCTGAGGCTACCGGTGGCGAGCAATATCCGAGCTTCACCGCTTGGGCAGCAGCTGGTGTTCGTAACGCTTCGGCTACCCCTGGCGTTGCAACTCCTGCAGTTGTTCGTGGTCCCGGTGGTCCGGCTAACCTTGCCGGTACAATCGTTGGTGGTTCGCTCTCGAATATCGTCTTCACCGGCGGTACAGGCGGTACCATTGATGGTAATCTTCTTGCTTCGGCTCGTAACGGTGGTAACTCAACCGTCAACGCAACCGGCGCAGCAAACGCTACCTTTACCAATGGTAATGGTCCTCAGCCCGTACACTATGCAGCGACAGACAACAACAATACTGGTCTTACCGAGCTTTCGGCTTCTACCGGTATTCCTGGTTTGCAAGCACTTGCTCCTAGCTATTCGCCAAGCATCACTGGTGTTCCGACATCAGCGAAATTGGCAAATGCTTTCACCGACCGCTACAATGCAGGTCCTGAAATGACCAGCGATGCTGACGTTACGTTGGCTTCGATCGTCTATGGTGCAGACGCTATTTCTAACCAAACAGCTCTTGCTGCTGGTATCCAATCCGGTAACAATCAGGTTTATCCTAACGGTCCGAGCTTGATTACGAACGCTGGTAACACCTCGTCGTCATACAACTCAGGCATTGTTCGTGCTAATAACGCATGGAACATTGACCTTCCGTATGTACGTAATGGTCTTCAGCACGTAACCTTCCTCCGTGCTACCTCGAACGTCATGACGCTCGTTGGTAACTTGGAAACAAACACGAACAATCCTGGTACGCTGAATGCTGGTCTTACCTCCTTTGCTCCGGAACTTTCCGGCTTGCAAATCTATGGTACGATAGCTACAGCTCGTGGTGACATCGACCTTAACGGTCGCAACATCGAACTTGGTGGCAACAACTCTATGCTCGTAGAAACATTCGAGCGTACACAGTATGTTGACTCCATCGGTGGTCGTCCGCGTTGGACAGCTATCCAAGTTGGTATGCCTCGTGGCTTCTCGAACGGTAACATCAACGGTATCGCTCCTGGTCAGTGGACAAATGGTGTTGTAACAGCACCGTACCGCACAGGCGATCCGCTTCCGGTATATCCGACCCGTCCTTCATCGGTTCTCAACAACCATCGTGAAGTTCGTGCATATATTGGTCTTACCTCTGGTCGTAACATCCAGGCAATGAATCAAAACCTTGGTATCAACCAAGTTAATGAGAACCCTGCGGGTCTTGGCGCGTACATCTACCAAACAGCAAACCCGGCTCAGTTCCGTGTTCGTCGTTGGCAGACACGCGGTAACGGTCTTAACGGTGCGCTTTCGACCCGTCCGGGCGTTCGCACAGCTGACCGCTACTGGCAAGTAGAGACCACAGGTACAATGGCTGTGATCATGGGTCGTTCGGAAATCCGCCTGCAATATATCGATACTGACCTCAACAATGAGAACGGTACGACAGCAGGTCTTCCGCCGGCATCCTTGAACATGTTCCGTGCACAAGGTCAACCACTTATCGCTCCGAACTCACCGTTCATCGGTCCGTTCCAAGCTCTCTTCGCTCAACAACTTGTTGGTTTGGATTCGTATAACTTCGTTAAGCAATTGACGATTACCGGACCCATACAAACAGTTAATGGTGCAGTTGTTCTCAACACAGGTAACTTTGCTGTTGGTGATCCTGCAAGCGGTCGTTTGCCTGATGCAACCAACCCGCAAAATCCGCAAGCTGGTTTCCAAATCTGGGCTATCGGTATTCCTGCTCCTCGCTGCTTAGTTCTTCGTGGACAGCGCTTTGGCGGTACCTTCGGTGATCCGATTGGTAGTGGCTTTGGCATAGCAGCAGGTCAAGACATTCTTGGCTTCCCGCCTCCGTTCGGTTCATTTGCAACCGGTGGTGGTGTGAGCGCAGCTACGGCTAATCAATTTGGTACAATCATCGGACCGTTCAAAGCTGGTTTTGCTACGAACGCAACGATCGTTGCTGACCTTCTTGACGAATTTGGTAACGTTGCTACAACAAACTTCTCAACAGGCGCTTCGCTTATTGTTGGTCAAGTTAGCAATGGTATCTTAGGTCCGTGGAACACTGGTGTTCCATCACTCTTCCAAGGTGTTGCTGGCTTCCCATCGGGTCGTCTTGGTGCACTTTCCGGCAATGGTGGTTTGACAGCTAACGCTACTACCGGTGGTCCGGTTGGTGGTCGTTTCGAGTGGCCTAGCATCCGTCTTGACGGTATTGCTTCGACAACAGTTACCTTTACCTTGGTGAACGACTTCGTTGGCGATGCTACTCAACTTGGCGCATCTGTGCTTCCGCGTCTTGACGCGCAAGTAGTTGCTGCTAACGGCGGTTCATTTGCTCTTCCGGTCGCTAACCCGACATCTTCGATTACCTATTGCGATAACCAACCGGTTCAGGTTTCGCTCCAAGGTGGTTTCCCATTCAGCGTAACATTTGCTACGCAAAATGCGAACAACACTGGTGCAACTAACCTCTATCCGGGCTCAGTTGGTCCGTTTGCGGCTCCTGGTCGTGTAGCGTCCAACCCAGCACTTGGTGTTGCTGGTTATGACGGTTCTATCCCGACTAACCTTGCAGGTATCCCGACAAATGGTGTTGTTGTTGGTCAGACAGTATCGTTCTCTGGGTACTTTACTCCCGGCTTCTCAGCTATCACCGTTATCGTAAAAGACCGTTTCGGTAACTTTGCTTCCTTCCCGACGACAGCAACGATTTCTATCGCTGGTGGTTCGCCTCCAGTTGATCAGCAGCGCACACCGCTTGTTGGTCAAATTGCTACCTCGACGGTTGTTTGGGGCTTGGGTAACCTTGGTCTCGAAACAGCTGGTGCTCCGGCACTTGCTCAACCTGGTATCGCTCGTGTCTATGGTCCGGGCGGCGATGGTTTGACACAACCTGCTCAAACAGCACAACAAGTAAATCCGGCGAACTTGCCGACAGGTACGAACCTGCTCAATAGCCGTGCTTCCCTTGTTTCACCGGCACTTGCTCCGACCGGTTCGGGCTATGCTCCGTTCAACAACCCGCAAGTTGCATCGCACGTGGCTTCGTTCCCGAACTTCCAAATTTGGGGCGCTACCTCGAGCAACGTAATTCTCGTTGTTTCTTCGACAAACTTCGATCCGAACGCGCCAATCGGTATTGGTGCTCCGGGCAACACTTCGGCTACGATTCACATCGTTCCAAGCGCTGCTGTGGGTATCGCTCCGGTTATCATTCCTGACATCTACAACCGTCAGCAACCTGACCGTATGCCGTCAAGAATGTACATCGGTCGCTCGAATAACAGCGATCCTCGTACATGGTTCTATGTTCAAGCTGTTGACCAATTTGGCAACCGCGTGGACAATGGTCCTAACGCATACACAGGTGGTACCGCAACGATCACCTTCCGCACACCACAACAAGGCTTGCCTGGCAACGCTGCTGGTACATTCCAGTTCACCCAGACAACCCCTGCTGATCCGTATGTAAAAGCGAACCCTCAAGTATTTGCTGCAACAGGTATTACTGCTGTCGCTGGTGCAACAGGTATTGGTTCAGCTGGTCTCTTCATCTACAACAACTTTACGCCAACCACCGGATTTTCACTTGATCCACTTGGTAAAGACGTTGTCTTGACGTTTGAAGATCCTGCTCTTCCTGGTATTCGCGCTCCGTTCGCTTCTGGTGCTACCGGACTCTTCCGTCCGATCCCGCCGGTAACGACTGCAACGACCACCTTCTTGCCTGTTCCGCGCGTGAGCTTCTCCGTGCCGGATGCTGGTCAAGCTGGCGCTCCTGCAAACGGTGCTGCTAAACTTGGTACCAACATTCTCGTTCTTCAAGAACGTGCTCGCACATACATTAGCGGTAACAACACGCTTCAGTCTGGTTCACTCCGCGTAAGCCGTGATCCGGGTCAAGTTGCTAACGACATTGCAGTTGGCTATACCCTTAGCTACTTCAATGCTGCAAACGCTGTTAACCCAGCAACATTTGCTGTTACCAACCGTGCTAACCTTGTTACGCTTCCGAACATTGGCACAACGGTACTTCAACTTCCGGCTCCGCTTCCGGCTGGCGTGGTGGCAACACCTGCCTTCCCGGCTCCGACTCCGGTAGCTATCAATGGTCTGCAAGGTGACTTGTCACCGAATACAACACCTGCTGGCCGTGCGCAAGCAACAGTGAACGTAACAAACCCGGGTGTACCGGCTACGTTCTTCTTGGATGCAGGCGTATCTCAGCAGCTTGTGAACTTCACAGCTCGTTACAGTGACCAATCATGGGCTCGTAATCCTGGTATCCAAGGCGTGCGTGCAGCAGTCTTGAACCTCTTGCCGCCTGATGCATTGAACTCAACGATCTATGACGTAGAGCGCACCAATGGTGTTGACACTGGTTATGTTGTTCTTCTCGACCCAGCTCCGGTACCGCCGGTAATTACCAACGCGATCCAAGACAAACAACTCTTGCGTCCGACCGGTACAACTGCAACAGAAGATCGCATCGAACTTGAATCACCACAATGGCGCCCAGACAACGTTCCTGGCTTTGTATTCTATGATGACAACTACGATCCGATGACGTACACCGCTACATCATCTGATCCGACCACTGTCTCTGTAACTGTGAAGGCTTTGGACGCAACTGTTGTTGGTGGTGCTACCGATCCTCGTCCGACCTTGTACTATGCAGTACAACCGGGCGCAGAAGTTGGCAAAACCGTAACAATCACAGTTGTTGCTAGCGATGGTACAACGCAAACCGACGGTCAACGTCGTCTTGCTACAGACCAATTCAACGTAACAGTTCGTAACAGCATCACCAGTGTTGCTGTTGATCCGGCTGCAATTGGCTTCAGCGTATCGCCGAACCCGACAGTAGAACGCTTCACCGTACAAGCTCAAGCTGCAAAAGCTGGCTCAGTTCGCATGAACGTTGTTAACATGCTCGGTCAAGTTGTTCGCTCCATCAACCTTGAAGTTGGTGCAGGTCAAGTTTACAGCCAAGAATTCGATCTTTCCACCTTGCCGACAGGCGCTTACACCGTTCAAATCAATGACGGCGTAAACACATCAGCAAGAAAAGTTATCAAAAACTAATTGATGAGGCTTTATCGCTTCATCTGTTAGTTCTCATAACAGGTAAAAAAACAGCGTCGTACCCTTTGGGTACGGCGCTGTTTTGTTTTATATTGGTAGTGCCGCTACGCAAGCACGTAGAAAGGCTGTTTCCCTATCCCAAAATGCACCATGAAACGCCACCAACTCCGAGAACTGATTGCCGGCGGCGAATCGCTGACCGTAGAATTTAAGCGAAAATTTACCTCCGAAGCGAAGATTGCGAAAGAGTTGATTGCCTTTGCCAATAGCAAGGGCGGGTACTTACTTGTGGGCGTGGATGATGATAAAACAATTGTCGGAGTGCGAAGCGAAAAGGAAGAAATTAGTCAAGTAGAAGTGGTTTGCCGTTATTACATTGAGCCGCCGTTGGAGCCGGAAATAGAAATTGTGAACATTGAGTACAAGGATGTCGTCGTAGTGCGCGTAGCAGAAAGTGATGAGAAGCCGCACAGAATGACGGTGGACGTACACGGTAAGAATTTGGAGAAGCTCCACGAGCGCCCCGTCTTTGTGCGTGAGGGTGCGGCGGCACTGCAAGCGAGCAAGGAAGTCATTAAAGTGCTGGAAGCCAGTAATGACGATACGGAAGTAACGCTCAGTATCGGCAAGCACGAGAAGCGGCTTTTTGAATATCTGGAGATGACGAATAAAATCACCGCAAAGGAGTTTGCCGCTATCGCTAATATCTCAGAGCGACGTGCGGTACGGCTCTTGATTCGGCTCGTCAGAATAGGGCTGGTGCGTTTGTATTCGCACGAGAAGGTAGATTACTATACGCTTGTGGGGTAGCGTTGTGTTTGGACTTCGTTGTTAAGGAACCACGAAAAAAATAAGTGTGCAAACTTTCTACTGGTAAGCATCTGGACGGTAATAGTTTGAAACACAGACAAGAATGTCTGTGCTACCGAAGCCAGCTTTTATGCCGTAGCGCAGACTGAGCGCGGCGCTCATCTTGTCTGTGCAGATAGTTCAAGATAATTTCGTTCAATACCTTAATGCTGAATGTTGTATTTCTCCAGCATCCGATAAAAAGTTGCTCGCCCGATGTCCAGCTTATGCGCCGCCTCTTGGATATTGCCTCCGGTGGCTTCCAGAGCAATGCGAATAGCCTGTTCCTTTATTTTGTCGAGTGGGAGAATCGTACCGGAGGTGGCGGTAAAGTGCACTTCGGCAGGTTTGTCGGCTGGTGCGTCCGGTATTTCCGGTGTTCCTGCCAAAAGGTGCAGCTCTTCTTCGGTAATCATTTTTGTTTCGCTGAGTACCACTGCGCGTTCTATGGTGTTCTCCAGTTCTCGCACATTGCCTTGCCAGTGGTAGTGCATAAGAATACGCATCGCTTTGGGGCTGAAATTGCGGGCTGGCTGGTCGTAGCGCATGGCAAATTTTTCGAGAAAGTATTGTGCTAGTGCGGGAATATCTTCGATGCGTTCGCGGAGCGGCGGAAGTTTGACCGGAAAGGACGCAAGGCGGTAGTATAAGTCTTCGCGGAACGTGCCTTGCTTGATGGCTTCGTGCAGATTGCGGTGCGTCGCCGAGACGATACGAATATCCACCGTGACGACCTCGCTGCCCCCGACGCGCTCAAACTGCTTGGTCTGCAGGACGCGCAGGAGCTTGGCTTGGAGGCTGAGGTCAAGTTCACCAATTTCGTCCAAAAAGAGCGTGCCGCCATTTGCCTGCTCGAACTTGCCGATTTTGCGTTGGATTGCGCCCGTGAATGCGCCGCGCTCATGCCCGAAGATTTCGCTTTCTAAGAGGTCTTTGGGAATGGAGGCACAGTTGAGTGCCACAAAGGGTGCGCTCGCTCGTCGTGTGCCTTCATGGAGCGCCTGAGCGATGAGTTCCTTGCCTGTGCCGGTCTCGCCTTGTATCAGAACGGCAATGTCGGTGTTTTGGGCTTTCTTCACCAACTTGAAGACGCTTTGCATCGCGTCGCCGACCGAAATCATATTGGCAAATTTGATGCGCTCCGTAGATTCTTCCGAGAGCTTCCGCACTTCGCCTGTCAGCGAGAACATCTGAATAGCATTGCGGGCGGTGATTTCGAGTTTCGTCAGGTCGAGTGGCTTTTGTAAGTAATCGAATGCGCCCAGTTTGATTGTTTCCACTGCCACTTCGATTCTGCCTTGCCCCGATAGCATCACCACCGGCGTTTCGGGGAATCGTGTTTTACATTCCTTCAAAATCTCTACGCCGCTCATGCCGGGCAACATAATGTCCAGAAGCACGAGAGACGGCGCAGCATTGATGCCGTCGGGAGAAAGTTCTCGCAGAAAATCCTCGCCGCGAGTGAACACGCGGACATTATAGCCAAATGAACTCAGATTATGTTCCAGAAGCAATTGCAAATTTGCTTCGTCTTCGACGACGTACACAGTGTGCATAAATCAATGAAATGTGGGGTGAGGAATATCGTTCAAGAACGCTAAGGAATGACGAAAAATAAGTATGCAAACTTTCTACTGGTAGCACAGACACTCCTGTCTGTGCCTTTTCAAACCTGACAGACAAAAGTATCTTTTCAAACCTCACAGACAAGAGTGTCTGTGCTACCGAAGCCAAAAAACTTTGACACTTTGATTTCTAACGCAATCCTAAGTTACTATCTTTGCGGCTTGTGTGCAATTTTGAATTATAGGGCGTAAAAAAAAGCAGTCGTGCTTCAAGAAGCACGACTGCTGCGGATAGTCATTTGTATTGTTCCCCATCGGGAGGACATTGAACAGCCGCTTATTTTGTAGGCGTGACGATTTCCACGCGCACAAGGCGATTGTACATTCTTCCTTCGGGATTGTTGTTGTCGTGGAGCGTTGTCGGTCCTACGGCATTGATTTTTGCGTTGGTGAGTCCCAGCGCTTTGGCGATAAAATCTGCTCGCTTTTGTGCAAGCTGCTTGTTTTGTGCCGCGTCGCCCGTATTGTCGGTGTAGGAATTGATAGTGACAACGGCATCGGGCTTCAGTTTTGCTTTGATGGACTCAATCGTTTTTTGATTTACTTCGTCCAAAGCGGGGCTTGCGCCGCCTGTGAAGCCGATAATATCGAACCAGTCTATGCGCTTGTCGCCTTTGGCTTCCAGTTCCTTTTTCTGAACGTTGATTTGCTCTACCGGAATGGCGGTCAGCGGTGCATCACCGGTTTTGTTGTTGATGTCCGTCATCGAAAGCTGTACCGTCAAGTCTTGTCCGGAGCTGGGAACGGTGTTTGCTTCTTGCGCCAAGTTCCAGTCGAGTTGTTGCGGATAGGTGTTCGTGCCCGTGCGTTGGAATACCGTCGCTACCTCGTCGTCTTGGAATTGCGTTACTTCAAAGTTCCATTGCTTCAAGCCCGCACCGGCGTTGATTTCGATACCAAAGCGAACAGTGGGCGGATTAGGAATTTTCGCAATGACATCGCTCACCACAGGAGCCATAAGTTCCGGCAGCGTGGAGGACAAATCTACACGGCGGTTTTCGGCTGCGCCTGTCGGTTCGGCGCTATTAGATGGTACTTCCGGCAAATCACGCTTCTGGATGATGATGCGCTTTGCTTGCACCTTCCATACGTCTTGCAGATAGTCGCTGATGGCTTGTGCGCGTTGCTCGGATATTTTTTGGTTGCCTTGTTCCGCGCCAACGTTGGCATTGCATCCCGTCACGAAGAGCACCGCAGCAGGATTTTCTTCCATGCGTTTGCCGACAATGTTCAGCGTGTGGCGGTAAATCTCGTAATTGCTTTTGCCCGCCAAATCTGCCATCTTGAACGTGCCACGGTCGGCGGCTTTCAGTCGGCGATACTTGGAAGGAATCGTGAAGGAGCCTTCATCGAAGAAGATAGCGGGCAGAATAGGCTGCGTCACGGACTTGCGGAACTGCTCCACGATGAGTTTCGCTTTGCCCGGTATCTCTTTGCCGCTTTCGTCTATGCCGGTTACTTTCGTGATATTCACGCTGATACCGACTTTCTTCAGTTCCTCCACTTTCTTCGCAATGGCAGTATTGATAGAGTCCACCTGCGCCAGACGTTTCTTGTTCTGAATACGCTCTTGCGCAATGGCACTATCAATTTTCTTGATTTGCTTGAAGGTTTCTTGCATCGCCGGCGTAAGTTCGGGGCGAATGGTGCGGAATGGGGAGTAGCGGAGGGAAACACCTGCGCGGATATTATTGAATAACCAAGACCCCTGTGTAATTGTACTTGGCCACGCGTTACTTGCTGGGTCGCTATCAGTACCAAGCTCATTTTGGGCTGGTGTACGATTAACTAATTGACCAGAAGCATTTGTCGCATTAGGTTTGCGAAGTACTAAACTATCCGCAACTTGTGTTAATCCATGTG
>JANYDO010000494.1 GCA_025363605.1 Candidatus Kapaibacterium sp. | reverse complement strand
TTTCGCGCTTGTGATTGGCGTAACATATGGCTTGACGCACGTATTTAGTGGGCGAGCAGTTTTCCTTCATGCCGGAGCAATGATGGCAACCTGTATGACTGCTAATGTATTTTTCAGAATCATTCCCGGTCAAAAGCGTATGATGGCAGACACTTTGGCAGGGCGCGAAGTGGATACTTCATACGGCATTCGTGCAAAAGTACGCTCTACGCACAACCACTACATTACCCTGCCCGTGCTGCTTACCATGCTTTCTAATCATTTTCCAATGCTCTACGGGCATTCGCAAGCGTGGGTGGTTCTGGGGCTGTTGTGTATTTTTGGGGCAGGCTTGAAGCATTTTATGAATGTTAAATTTTCGATTCATCCCGCGTTAGGGCTTATTACTGTGGGCGCATTTGGCGGTATTGTCTGGATGACCGCACCCAAAGCCATTGTTGTTGCACCGCCGCCACCCGAAGCTGCGCAAGTATCGCTTGCACGAGCACAGGCAATCATACAAGCCCGTTGCGTAACGTGCCATGCGGCAAAAACTACCCACCCGTCATTCCCCGAAGCGCCTGGCGGAGTGATGTTCGACACAGCTGAAAATATTGAACGGTACGCAGACCGCATCTATATTCGCGCCGTTGAGACGCGCACAATGCCTGTGGGTAATCTGACGAACATAACGGATGAAGAACGCAAGGAGTTGGGAATTTGGTATGCCCAACGTGCCAAACAAGCGTCTCCGCAGTAATAATGCCAAGTATCAACCATCTCAGCAATCTCAATCATCCCACACATCCCAGTCAATGAATACTCTTTCCCTTTGGAATATAATCATTGAACGTCTTGACAGTGGCTCTACGCTTACACTCTACGTCGTGGCAGCATCGGAAAAAGGTTCGCCGGGGAATGCGGGTTTTGCAATGGTGGTTATGCCGGAAGGCAATGCTTATGCGGTGATGGGAACAATCGGCGGTGGCGTGATGGAGCGCAATTTAATTGCTGAGGCGCAAAAATCCTTGCACGAAGGCATACCGATACACTGGCTTCGCAAATTACACCACTACAAACGAGATGGTTTTGCGCCGTCAGGCTTGATTTGTTCGGGTTCGCAGACGATTGCAGCGTGTACGCTTACGCCAAGCGACCTCCCAACGCTTTATCTTCTACGCAACGCTGTTGCCGAAAACACGCCGCTCCTGATGCAGCTTTCGCCGGAAGGAATTTCTGCACGTGCGGCAGACGGTCTTGCAAATAGCACCGACTCACGTTTTCGGCTTGTAAACGAATCTGCTGGGCAATGGCTATACGAAGAACTTCTGGGAGCGCCTGACACCGTGATTATCGCTGGTGGCGGACACGTTGGGCTTGCTTTATCTCGTCAAATGGCGCTTTTGGGGTTATATGTCATTATCTCGGACGACCGCGATAATCTTGAGACGCTGGCGCAAAACGTTTTTGCCGATAAAAAAATCATACAGCCTTTTGAGCAACTTGGCGATTTGGTGAAGCAGCAGCTACACGCCGGACGACGCACGTTTGTCGTCGTCGTCACGACAGCGTACAAAAGCGACGTTGCGGCATTGTGTTCGCTTGCGCAAAACTCCACGCAGCCCGAATACATCGGACTTATGGGCAGTACATCGAAAATAAAAACGATTATGCGCGAAGTCGAAGAAACAGGAGTTTCGCGGGAATGGTTAAGCAGCGTTCATGCGCCGATTGGCGTGCAAATCAATAGCGACACACCGGAGGAAATTGCGGTGAGTATCGCAGCGGAGATTATTCGCGTAAAAAATGCTCGGTAAGAATTTACCATGTAATTTGCAACTGACCGTGAAAAGCGCTTGGCTATTGATGCGCTCTTTTGTAAGTTCATGCAATTATCACTCCACGGAAAATTCCCCGTAATATCGCATGAATACAATTCACTTCATTCTCAATAATCGTGAAATCACGACAAACGAACACCCCGCCACGACTATTCTTGATTTTGTGCGGCGTTCAGTACATCTGACGGGTACAAAAGAAGGCTGCCGCGAGGGAGATTGCGGCGCGTGTACGGTACTCGTCGGGGAATTGAGTAATGCAAGCGAAACGCCGCATATTACCTACATTTCTGCGAATTCTTGTCTTTTGCCGCTTGGCGATATGCACGGCAAACACATCGTTACGGTCGAAGGCGTAACACTGGCAGCACAAAGCGCTGAAGACAGCACACAACCCGTATTAAATCTTGTGCAGCAAGCAATGGCGGATGCAGGCGGTACGCAGTGCGGCTTTTGCACACCCGGGTTTATTGTTTCGATGACGGGTTACGCGATGACTGCCTCAGACTGTACAAACGAAGGCATGACACAAGCTATTGATGGCAATGTCTGCCGTTGCACGGGTTATGCTTCTATCA
>JANYDO010000476.1 GCA_025363605.1 Candidatus Kapaibacterium sp. | reverse complement strand
GATTCGCCGCTGCTATCACCTCGCTACCTCGTGCCGCAAATCATCTACCCCGACCGCGAGAACGTGCAGGGTTACGACACAAACGGACGTTGGCGTGTTCAACCCGCACTGCCGCGATGGAAAGGGAAATGTGTATTTCTGACGGGCGGCGGTGCCATCAGCCAAGCAGAAGATATTATGAACATGGTAGAGTATTACAAATTGGGCGAAATCGTCGGCGAAACAACAGCCGGAGCCGATGGGAATGTGAATATACTCAGACTTCCGGGCGGTTCAAATATTCGCTGGACAGGAATGAAGGTACTGAAGCATGACGGCTCGCAACATCATCTTGTCGGTATCAAGCCAACTGTTCCCACCGTGCGGACGCTGCAAGGAATACGCGAAGGACGCGACGAGGTCTTGGAAAAGGCTCTGTCGCTGATGCCGTAAGGAGGGTATGACGATTTTCCGTTGCACAATAAGGGAACTGCCTGTCGCGTGGGCGGCTCCCTTTGTCATTGTTCGACAGCAGTCACGCAGCAGCGCTCATGTAGCGCCATTCCCTCAAAAAATATTTTTTTTTCGGCAAAGTGAAAAAAGTTCTTGACTCTCACCTTACGTCAGTGCCTATATTTGTTGTGTAATTATCCTTGTTTTTGGTGGACGTATATTTTCCTGAGGCGAACAGCATGAAGCAGTATTCCGTTCAACAACTCGCAACATTGGCAGACGTGAGCGTACGCACGCTGCACGTGTACGACGAGATGGGGCTTTTGAAGCCCGCAACCCGCACTGAGGCTAGGTATAGGTTGTACGGCGAAAAGGAATTGCTGCGTTTGCAACAGATTCTTTTCTACAAAGAGCTTGATTTCCCGCTTCAGGAAATAGGCGCACTTCTGGACGACCCCGACTTCGACCTTGTTGAGGCATTGCAGCGTCATAAAACAGCACTGAAGGCACGTCAGGAGCGGCTTGCAACACTTATGCACACCATTGACAAAACAATTTCACATCTACAAGAAGGAGAATTCCAAATGAAACCCGAAGAACTCTACGAAGGCTTACCCAAAGAATTTGCGACCACATACCGCGAGGAAGCGCATAAAAACTGGGGCGATGCCGTCAAACGCTCGGAAGAAGCATTGCGCAAACTCAGCAAAGCCGACTTCGGCGCACTCAAAGTGGAGATGCAGGCAAACTGGAAACGGCTTGCCGCGCTCATGCACGACGACCCCACGAGTGAAGCCGTGCAGACGCACATAGCGCATCACTACGTGATTATCCGCAAGTTTTGGGGTACGGACACCTTGCCCGATAAACAAGCCAAGCAATATGCGGGCTTGGGGCAGCTCTACACAGACGACCCGCGCTATACACAGCTGGACGGCAAGCCAAGTCCTGAATTTGCTGCGTTTCTGAGCAAGGCAATGAGCTATTTTACCGAAACGGCGTTGGCGTAAAAATTTTGCATAAAAACAAAGCCGCCGCGTGATGCTGATACATTCTTGCACAAAAAAGCCTGTATCCCTCTTACAATGAGGGATACAGGCTTTTTATCGAATCTTTATTGTAACTGCTCATGTATCAACGAAATTTACAACAAATCAGGGTTAATGCCGAGTTCGCGGAGTTTTGTTGCAAATGCGTTGAGACGTTCTCGTGTTTCGGAAAGCTCTTCTCGTGTTTCGGAGAGGGCATTGTCGAGTTCGGCATAGCTCAAAAACGTTGTTCCATCAGGCTTACGCAGCACGAGTTCGCTGGAGGACATATCAAAACGAATGCCCAAACGTGGGCTTTTCCAGTCGCGAATCTCAGGAATCTCTTCTAATGAGTCGTCTTGTTCTTGAAAACGTACAAAGCCGTTGACAGTCTTACGTTCGAGGTCGTAAAGGTAGTATTCCTGTACGCCATAACGCTCGTAAAAAATAGCCTTATTCGTCATTTCGCTCGTGGTATTGCTTTCCGACAAAAATTCAAATACCACTTGAGGCGCAATGCCGCCTTCTTCCCATTGTTTATAGGATTTTCGCTCGCCTTTGGGACGACCAAAAATCACCATTACATCTGGTGCAAGTACCGTGCGTGGCCTGCCTTTGACGGGATACCAAAATAAATCACCTGCCACAAACACATCATCACGGTCGGCAAAGACAGATTCTAAGCCATATTTAGTGGTGGCGATGCGTTCAAAATGTTCGGTATTATTTGCCATCGGTAGCCCATCGGAATCAGGGTAAAAAATGGTTTCCGGTGCAAAAGAAGCGGGAAGTGCGCTTGAACTCACGGTTTCCATGCATGCTGCCTTTGAAACATTGAAGAAGAAATTTCTGACCGAATATAGAAGAAATATAGGAGTTTTTTGTGAAAAAATCAAGCGTGGTGCGTCTTTCATTGCACTGTTGCACAAGCCCTTCAACGGAATCATTGATTATTTCGTGACCGTCTTCCGCAAGATGACAAAATTGTCTAAATCCAGATTACTCGTCCAAATAAATTTCCCATCGCGGAAAAGACCCCGATAGTTGGTGTACGCTTCCTTGGGACCAAATCGTGCTTCGGTAAAAACGGAAGCTGCGGGCCACTTGCTATCGTCAAACGTGCGGAGTGACCAACCGTCCGGCACGGGATAGTGCAAGGCATAGCAACCGCTTGGATTCTTGGTTGAAGAGCACGTCGGCTTGCTCGAACAGTTGATAGAGGTACGTGTGCCGTCGGCATTTTCGACCACACAGGCAGGATTGTCTAAGGGTGCAATGTAGAATACTTGCGCTTTCCACGTCTCATCGGTTTTCGTTCCGTCGCTGAAGTAGGCTACAATTCCCGCATCACCGACGTTGTAGGTGTCATATTCCATGCCCACGCCCAGATGCTCTTCCCAATCGGCGCACTTAAAAGCGTAGGTGATGGGATATTTTGCTTTGAAGCGCACAATACTTGAG
>JANYDO010000445.1 GCA_025363605.1 Candidatus Kapaibacterium sp. | reverse complement strand
GTAACGATGGCAATTTGTCGTCTGACGAAACAAACAAATGGCTCTAATACAGCCTTAGCGGTCGGGCAGACCGTGATAGCTTGGGAGATATACAACGGCGTTAGTCGGGTAGCCCAAGAATCCCCTGCCTTCAGGCATGGGAGTGTCAATCATTCAGCTACGCAACGCTGAAAGGCTTGTTTCATCGAGCCAGTGTAAATATCTCGCGTAGTTCCTTATTCGATAAATCCGTTATCCAATTTTCGCCCGTGCCTACGGTAAGGTCTGCCAGTTCTTGTTTCGATTGAATCATCGCGTCTATTTTTTCCTCAAAGGTCGCTTGCGTGATAAAGCGATGCACCTGTACGTTTTTCACCTGCCCGATGCGATAGGCGCGGTCTGTCGCTTGATTCTCCACAGCAGGATTCCACCAGAGGTCGTAGTGGATGACGTTGGTGGCGGCAGTGAGGTTCAGTCCCGTTCCGCCCGCTTTGAGCGAAACAATCATAAAGCGCATAGCTGCATCGTTCTGGAAGGTTTCAACGAGTGCATCGCGCTTTGCCCGAGAAATGCCGCCGTGGAAGAACAGCGTGTCAGCGTTTAGTTCCTTTGCAATCATTTGTTCCAGAAGCGTTCCCATTTCTTTGTATTGCGTGAAAATAAGCGCTTTTTCGTCTGATTCTTGAATACTGTCCAGCAGTTCCATCAGCCGGGCTGCTTTGCCGGAATCCTTGCTCTGTGCGTCACCTTTTTTAGCGTAGTGTACGGGGTGATTACAGATTTGCTTGAGGGCTGTTATCATACTGAAAATCAAGCCGGAGCGGGCAATTGTATCTTTTTTATCCTTGCCTTCTATGACCGCCAACGCACGCAGTACCTCGTTTTCATAGATAGCGGCTTGTTCTTTGGTAAGTGTGCAGTATTCATTGGTAATAATTTTATCCGGCAGATCGGCAATAATGCTTTTGTCCGATTTCAAGCGTCGCAAGATAAAGGGTGCTGTGATGCGCCTCAGGCGGCTAATCGTGTTCTCATCACGTTCACGTTCAATGGGTTTGACAAAATCATCGCGGAAGCGCGTAATCCCGTGCAAGTAGCCTTTATTAAGCCAATCAAACAGCGACCAGAGTTCGCTCAGACGATTCTCGACCGGCGTACCGGAGAGCGCAAGACGCATGGGTGCCGGAATGGTCTTCACGGCTTTTGTCTGCGCGGTCTCGTGATTCTTCAGATTTTGCGCTTCGTCCACAACGATAATACTCCAAGCGTGTGCGGCAAATTCCTTTGCTTCACGCCGCAAAATACCGTATGTGGTAATGACAATATCGCTACCTTCAAAATCAAATGTTCGGTCTGCACCGTGATAAATGCTTGCTGTCAAGTCGGGGGTAAAGCGATTGCACTCGCGTAGCCAGTTTGTGACGAGAGTGGTGGGGCAGACAATGAGCCCATGATGCGGTAGTTTGCCGTCCATCTTCAGGCGTTGCAAGAGCGTAAGCGCTTGTAACGTCTTGCCCAAGCCCATATCATCTGCTAAAATTATTCCGAATCCGCGCTCCAGTGTGGAATACATCCACTGAAAACCACGCTCTTGGTAAGGGCGAAGTGTGGCGTTGATGTTGTTTGGAAGCTGAATGTCTTCCACGGCGGTAAGATTTTGGAAGGCACGCTTAAAGGCTTCATCACCGTCGAAGACAAATCCGTCTTCTTCGCCTGCCAGTGCGGCTCTGAGAATCCCTTGAGCGTTCAGATGCAAGCCACCGCCGAGTTTTTGGAGAAGCGAAACGGCTTCTGTCGGCGAGAGCATCACATACGAATTGCGAAAACGCATCAAACCCTTTGCGTTCTTCAAAAGGCGCTTGAAATCAGCAACAGAGATATGTTCATCTCCAATAGCAATGTCGTAATCGAACTGAACAAGGTCAAGCATAGAAATAAACGACGTATCGTCTTTCCCTTTTGCTTTGGCACGCGGACGCGGGCGCACGAGTCGCACCAACGATTGCGGTAGCACAATGCTTACGCTGAGTTCGCGGAGTCGCTCAGAAGTCTCGGTCAAAAATTCATGCAGTTCAGAAAGTGGTAGTTCGATAGGAGCTCCACGTTGGGTGTTTCTTGCATCCAGCGTCCATTGGAGCGGTGGGAATTGCTTTGCCGCGTCTTCCATAACACGCATGACCAAGGTTTGAATCTTGGTAGCGTCTCGCCCCAGTACTCTTTCCTTTGCTTCCAGTATTTGGCGCAAGGGAACAGGCTGTGAAAGCGTGTTGGAGCGGTCTTGTACGTCGCAGTGAAGCATAAATGGTGCATCCGGATTCGCTTCTACCTCTGCGTTTGTCGGCTCTTCGATGCGAAGAATGGGTATAATATCCAACGCCGTTATATCGAGCCACGTAAGCCAGTCATGAAGGTCGTTTGCAAGTGCTCGCACCGGAACGTTGGCGCTTGGGAGCGTCAGTGGCTGAATAAATGCCTGCGCAATGGGGTCTTTGAAATAATGGAACGTCGCAACAGGGCGTAAAATATCTTGCACAACCGCCGTCAATATGGTCGAAAAGAGCATTGGAAAAGATTCGGGCGACATGACAGAATTACGGGTGTGATTCACCAGCATTTCCGGCGGCAAAAGCGCGAGGAGAATGTTCATGTACCGCTCCAATACTATCTTTTCTTCCGGCGTTTGCACGAAAGGTTCGTAGCGAATGAAGTACTGTGATTTTGCTTCATTGCTCACCACGGGCGGTGGAGCTTGAGGGGGCGTGGTTCGTTGAAGACGTTGTTTGCGAGTGAGTAAAACGCCCGTTTTTGCAGCTTTTGCTTTTTCGGGAGGTTTCTGAGTGGATTTCCTGCTGTCAATACGGATAATCACGGGCTTGATAGAATGCGTCGAGGCGAGCATATAGGCAATATCCAGCGCAGCGCAGAAAAACCGCGAGGACGGCGTATGAAGGCGTTGGCTTGCAAAACCCGCTACGCCGGAGCAAGCATTTATCAGTTCCGCAAGGGAGCAAGGCGTTATGGTTTGCTGCACCGCGCGAAGTATGCTCCCACTCCATTGTGGTAATTTCAGCGTTCTACTCCCGTTGGAATGATAGAGCTGCATAAATTTTGGATTTTCCTCCGGGGCTATCACAAAACCCTGCCAACTGCAATTGTCGGGGTTGAACTCCAACCAAATATCCGGCATGGCACTCGGTTTCTTGCTATTGGTTCGGCTGGTACTAATGCGCTCGGAAAGAGAGTCGTAGCAGTTCCTCAAAAAATCACGGAAATCGTACTGTGCAGTGCTAAAGCGGGGTTTAGAAGGCAGTAATTCCGTGAATTGCTTTGTATTCTTTGTGGTAAGAGGTATCCACCAGTCTTTGTGCCATTCGCCTTCTGTCCATTTTTCGGGTGGAACGGGGCGCACCGCATCGGAAAATTGCATAAACGTAGGAAGCGGAAGCGCAGGCACAAAGTCGGGCTGTGTGCTGTTTCCGGCAGCTTCTAGAATTTCTTTTGTTGTAATGCCGCGTAAGTGAAAAAGGAGAAGCGGAGTACGGTCAATGTCATTAGCAAGTGCATAGAACACAGCCACTTGATGTTTACAGGGGTTGCCCCAGTCAGGGCATGAGCAGTCGCCGGACATTTCGTTCCACGAAACCGGTGTAATAGGCAGATGCTTCTCACGCAGCCACCCCATGAACCACTCCGGTAGAACGCCGCGACTGAGTTCCTTCGCAAGCATGGGATTAGTGGAAATGAACGAAAGTAACGTATCTTTCTGCGCCGGAGTGAAGGGGCGAATCTCGACAGCGACCTTGTACGGACGTGGTGACGTGCCTTGCACTTTGCCGCGTACGGTCGAGCCGACAATTTCAATGTCTCGCACTTTACCTGTATTTGCGTACGTTTTACCTCGAGCAAGCCGTGCGTCCGTGTAACCATTTTTATTTCCACCGGCTGTTAATGCTTGTATCCATGCGACTCCCCATGGAGTATTGCCATAATGTATTCGTTTTGCCATTTGCAATGGTAATGAAAATAAAATGTATATTTATACGAAATTACGAAAAAAGCACCACTTTACGCCATTTCTCTTCGCTAAAGATTTGGAAGTGTGAAGAAACTTGCGTAGCTTCAGCCCGATTTTATCCCACATTTCTTTTTTGCACTATGATTATTCAACTTGAGCCAAAGCTCCAAGATAGCATAAAATCTGATGTTCTCGGCGCAGTCAAAAAAATTGGCTATAAGCCAACACCCGTTAGTACGCAATTCGGAAACTATGTGGTCTGTGTCGGAAAAAAAGATTTCGATATTCGTTCACTTGGTAGCCTTGCCGGAGTGCGCGATATTCATTATGTTTCAGACGATTATCAACTTGTTTCGCGGAAGTGGAAGGTCGAGCGTACGGTTATTGATCTGGGCGATGGCGTGAAAATTGGTAATGGTGCGTTCCAGATGATGGCTGGTCCTTGTTCGATTGAAAGTGAAGCACAGGTAAACAGTATCGTCGAACATCTGAAGCGGTGCGGTGTTCGTATCATGCGCGGCGGCGTGTTTAAGCCCCGCAGTTCTCCGTATAGTTTTCGTGGCATGGGGCTGGACGGTCTCAAAATGTTTTCTGCTATTTGCCGCGAGCATGGTGTGAAAATCATTACCGAAGTCATGGAAGTTGCTCAGATTGAACCAATGTACGAATATATTGACGTTTATCAAGTAGGCGCACGGAACAGTCAGAACTTTAATTTGCTGGATGAACTCGGCAGAGTAGATAAGCCCGTGATGATTAAGCGTGGAATTTCCGGCACCATTGAGGAATTACTGTATTCCGCAGAATATGTTTTTTCTGCCGGCAATGAGCGCTTGATGCTTTGTGAGCGCGGCATTCGCACCTACGAAAGCGCCAGCCGCAACACGTTTGATATTAACGCTGTACCAATTCTCCGCGATAAAACGCATCTTCCGGTCATCGTTGACCCCTCGCACGCTATCGGCTTACGAGATTTTGTCGCTCCGGTTGCGCTTGCAGGCGTGGCGGCAGGTGCGGACGGCGTTATTGTCGAAATCCACGAAACACCGGAAGAAGCCGCATCCGATGGCGCACAAACATTGAATTACGAAGAATCTGCTCAACTTTTTAGAAAAATTAGCGCGTTGCTGAATGTGCAGCAAGCATGGTAAGATTTTACTACGTTTTTCTCTTGTTTCTATCCGGAGCTTCCATGAAACATTTTCTTTGTTTTGCTATTCTCACTCTCGGAATCATAGTTACGCTCAAGCCCGCTCTAGCACAGCCTTCGGCTGCCGATTTACGCGCAGCAAAGCCACCACGGGACACGACGGGCTGGACAGTGAAGGGGAATTTCGGTGTGAATTTTACCAGCATCGGTTTGTCGAATTGGTCGGGTGGCGGTAATAATGCAACGTCTATTCTGGGACTCTTAAATTTTACGGCGAATTATCATTCCCAGACCTTTTCCTGTGACAATGCCGTTGAACTTGGATATGGACTCACGTGGGTTTCACCAGACCCAAACGCTCGCAAAAGCGATGACCGCATTATCATTATTTCCAAAGCGGGTTTGATGGCAACGGAAAATCTTAATTGGACAGGATTGTTGGATTTCCGCACCCAGTTTTCCCTTGGTGAAGATTACACCAAGCCTGTTGGCTCTGATATGCGTAAACTTTCTACTGTTTTTGCACCTGCTTTCTTGACATTGGCACTTGGCGCGGAGTGGGAGCCGGAGAAGTATATGAGCGTCCTCGTTGCTCCCGTGACAGGACGTATTGTTATCGTGGGTGATCCTGAGCTATCACTTAGGGGTTCTTTCGGCGTTGTACCTGGGCAGATAGTTCTCGCAGAATTAGGCGCATTGGTGAATTTTCAACTCAAGCGCGATATTTGGGAAAATGTCAATCTGGCTACCAGATTGAATATTTTTGCACCCTACCGAAACTTTACTGCACCGGTGGTGAATTGGGAGAATATTGTCATTCTCAAAGTAAATAAATTTCTGAATGTGAGTTTAGCAGGCGACTTAATCTATGGTGTTCCTGTGACTAACTCTACCAATCTCTTGCAACTACGCGGGGTAGCAGCCATTGGCTTTGTGCTGCCTTTTTAGTGTGAATTTGCTTACCGTACCAGAGTGTCTTTTTTTCTCAACCCCTTTTGGAGTCAAACTTTATGGGAATGATACAAGAATTCAAAGAATTTGCCATCAAGGGCAATGTCGTTGATTTGACAGTTGGCGTTATTATCGGCGGTGCTTTTGGTAAGATTGTGTCGTCGTTGGTAAGCGATGTCATCATGCCGCCGCTTGGTTTAGCTTTGGGCGGCGTGAACTTTGCATCCGTCTCGATGGCGTTCACGGTTTGACGCGAGACACCGAGCTTGTCGGCCAGATCGGATTGCGACCATTCCTTCGCCGCGCGCAATTCGCGCAATTTGTTTTTCACCGATACCTCCGCCAGAAAAAGAATGACCCGATCCAATAGTAAGCAGCCAACAAGTAAAACGCCCATTCCGCCTGAAATTCCGGCGCGCCCATGCCCCGGAGAAAAACATAGCCGACACAGGTCGAAGCCGTGGCCGTCGCCGAAAACGCCAGCGATTCCGTGATGATCTTTCGCCACAGCTCATCTTTTTCCTT
>JANYDO010000334.1 GCA_025363605.1 Candidatus Kapaibacterium sp. | reverse complement strand
GCGACGAGCGAAGCGAGTGGGGGATTTATCACAAGACGCATCAGTGCTTGAATCCCCCGTTCCCCCTTCAGCGCTTCGCTCAAGGGGGCGAACGAGTAAGTTTTTCAAAAATAAACAACTTACGCTTAAGTTGATGACATTAGGTTACAACCCCTTGTTCCCAAAGCAGAGGCAGTCTTTCGTAAGTCCTATTGGCATCAGTTATAGTCCACCTTTGAGGTGGGCTATAACTTGGGTTTAGTATTTCGCCACGAGAGCATCATTCCACGAAGAAGCAGTAGTGCGGTAACCGCAACTGCCGCCCACGCGCTTGTTCCCACTACTGCCACCGACGAATGTTTTAGCGCAATGCCAACAAATGCCCAGAGAAAAACCGATACCAACAGCGTATCACGCCTTGTTTCGATGAGAATTGCTCCCAGTGTAAGCGCAACGCCCAGCATTATCGCTGTCCATACGTTCGCGCTTATCTCGAAGCCGCTCCATTGCACGTCGTAGAGGAGTGCCGTTGCATTGGCAATCGTCGCCACGCAAATCCAGCCCAAATAGACGCTAAACGTAAAGCGGACACACCAAAAATCACTGCTGGAATAGTGCGTTTCGCCAATACCAAGGCGAACATAGACCATGATGAGCGATACAAGCAAAACCAGCATCACGAGCATTGTGAGCGGGTAAAAACCATAGTGCCAAAGAAAAATCCACGCGCTATTCATGGCGCAACTGAGCAGAAACCAAGGGGATATTGCCTGAAGCGTAGCATTAGTGCGGTTACGGGGCAGGAACGAATAAACGCTGAATGCGATAAGCGCCGTGTAAATCACGCTCCAAATCGAAAACACGTAGCCTGATGGTGTAAAAAAGACATTAAAACTGTCCGAAATAGCTTTTGTGGAGCGGTTATTGAGCGGTAGTACGACGGCAAGTGTGTTGGCAGTGAGGGTAATAATAACTGCCAGAGCCGTCAGCATAGGGCGCAGAAGGGTATTGGTCGAGGAAGCAGATTGTGTGTTCATCATCAATCCTTTGAAAAAAAATGTGTTTGTGTTGAATTGATACTATGGACGGCGAAGCCGCCAAATGCTTGTAGATTGATGCTTGAAAGCGCATTATCGGGACTTGACAGAAGATGGATTGTTGAAAATCGTGGCTATGAAAATGCTGTAGACGGCTGGAAAATCGGGCATAAAATCTTTTACCGTGAGGACAAGCCGAAGGATTTAACGCAAACACAGAAATAACCCCAAGCAAGAACGCAGCTTCAATCCTAGATTGGAGATATGAAGTTTTCTTCTGTGTTTCACAAGTTCCATAACGTTGGGTTTCTATGATTGGTCATTAGAACCATTTTGTATATGGTTTTGGAAGAGCATTGTATTTGGTTATGTTTGTAGCTTTTGAAGCCAGCAGTACTACTTTCTATCACCAATCAAAACAGGAAATACAGTTATGGAAATCAGCAAACGACGGAGAATTATTGAAATAGTCGTAGGACTATTTGTTCTCAGCATAATCGGTAGCCTTTTTACCGTTGCCCTCAGAACATATGAAGCAGAAACCACCAACCGCACGGCTTTGACAACGATGCAGGAACCTTCATCAGGCAATTTCGTCAGTGCCGATGCACGCGTGTTGGGTATAGATCCGATTAAAGGCGAGATGACGGTTCGGATTAGCTTTTCCCCGAATGGTAATCTCGTTGATGACGGCGAGCTCACGCAAGAATTAGCCTTGTATGTCAATTCTGCAACAGGCGGACAGAACCGTACCTTTGCCAAAGGTAAAGGTATGAGTCCGATTGATGTGACGCTTGATATGGAAGGCATCGTATCCGATTACCCCTTCGACCATCACGAAGCCACTCTGGAGTTGTATTTGACAAAGGCAGAGAAGAAAGAAGACCCCAAGAAAGTATCCAATGAACCTCTTCCGCCGGTATCAGATACTTTGGTCGTTGATTCTCTCCGACCAGCCGCTCCAATGGTGGTAGAAGAGTCATCGGATGTGGATGTATTTACGGAGTTCTATGGCTCTCTGCCAGGCTTCAAATTGGACGCAACAGTGGACAAACGCTCGAAGGGCAATTACAATCTTATCTCCCTCACGGTAAATCGCTCTTCTACGATTGAAATAATTGTCATTTTCGCAATGATACTTATGTGGTTAATTACTCTCACGGTCGTCTTTATGCTCCTTTCAGTACTTCTGCGAGAGAGGAAAATAGAATTTGGTATGTTCGCCTTCATGGCAGGATTTCTCTTCTCTTTTGTAGCATTCCGAAATGCTATGCCCGGCGTTCCGCCTATCGGCACATTAAGTGATTATTTGGCGTTCTTCTGGGGATATGCTCTCATTTCTCTCTCCCTGATTGGATTAACTATCACGTGGCTCATTCGACCAGCCAAATAAGGGGACTGTAATCTTTTCAACAAAAATGAGTGGTATGTCTGCCAAATGTAGCGGAACGACATCTGTTTTATTGAGAACCATAAACTCTATGCCCCATAAAAAAAGCCGTCGCTCTTTTTGATAAGGAAGAGCAACGGCTTCTTTCGTCCAACGGAAATATTTTTCGATCCTCACAAATGATCATCCCCGGGACGACTTCCTTCGCGGTTGAGCATTTTCACAACGGCAAAAATCACTCCTGCAAGCATCGCTCCAACAATGCCAAACACTACTCCGGCATACAAAACACCATTCTCAGTCATAACATTTCTCCAAAAAGCGTAGAAAGAATAAGGAATTATTTTTGCAAAAACTTACGAAACTTTCCCGATTTTAGCCAGAAGATTTTGTCGTCGGCGGAAGTTCCCGTTAATATGTCGAAATTGTCGTACCGTTTAGCTGACCACCCTTGTCGTCCGGCAGTGGCAAGATGCCTTTGTAATGAATGAGGCGGTGCGGAGCAGCCTGCTCCAAGTACAAGAACGATGGTTCGGCTAAGGCGCGATAAATCATGGATGAAGGCTCGGCTTTGACCACAACACACGCCACACCGTGAATTGTTTCTGTTCGTTCTTTCGTGGCGAGCATCTCGACGGTCATTGAGCGCGAGGCAACGACGATTTCAAATTTCTGTTCTTTACCCTGAGCAAGTGCATCAAAGCGCTGCTGGAGAAGCTGCACCATAACCGACGCAGAGAACACGCCCGGAGCATTGACCGTTGTTTCGCTCAGAGATTCCGATGCGGTTTTGCGCTGCTTAATGACGTAGACGTTGCTTTGTTTCTGAACGGTTTGCAAGGAGCCGGAGCGATAATCTTCCAGTTTGAGAGAAATAAGCTCTAAGGGGCGTGTTTTGTACTGTGATGCTTCTTTCCGAATGAGCTTCTTTGACAAATCGTAGTACGAAACGGTGCGGTTGACAACATCGCCTTGCATCGAAAACTCGCTTGCCGATGAGTACGTTTGCTTATCGCCGACCATAATCCGCGTCGTATAATTCACCGCGCTTTGGGCAAAGCACGAAGTTCCGAAATTGAAAATAATAATGACAGCAAGAAATCCGAAAAATTTATGTGACTGCATATAATAGATAAAAGGTTGGTAATGCCTGATGGAGAGCGCCACGAGCGGACGCTCAATGCTACAAATTTACTACAATTATGACCGTTACCGTAAAATTTATTTTGATGTAACAGCTTTTAACGGGGTGATACTTTTGTGCGGTATGGTATTAAATAATAAAGCAGTATTTTTCATTCATCAAAAACAATTCTTGGAAAGGCAACGATGAAACCAATACCAATGCCCGATAAAGCAATACTGGAAGGCATGAAGCAGCGAGAGCAGCCTGCGTTCCAGATTGTCTATACCTTTTATTACCCGACCGTAGAGCGTTTTGTGCTGCGGAATAACGGCACGAAAGCCGATGCGGAAGACGTATTCCAAGAAACACTGATTGTGCTCTTGGAAAAAGTACCGACCGAAGACTTTCACCTCACGTCCTCGCTAAAAACCTACATTTTCGCCGTTGCCAGTAATATCTGGCTCAAACGACTCCGCAGTGCAAAGCGAACCGTACAGGCTGATTTCACGGACTTCGAGGAATCGCTCACTGCACATGATGACCATGCGCATAGTTATACTATGGAAACGGACACGGAAGAAGAACAAACAACGCTCGCACGCCGCGTTCATCGCTCGTTAGCAAAAATTACCGAGCGCTGTCAGCAACTTCTTCGAGCTATCTTTTTTCAGAACAAAAAGGCAAGCGATTTAGGATATAAAAACGCCCACACCGCACAGAATCAGCAATACAAGTGTATGGAGCAACTCCGCAACGTTACCGAACCCAAATCTTATCATTCTTAAAAGTAACTCTTGAAAGCAAACATCATGGAAACAATCTCAGTAATGACGTTCCGCAGTAATGCCGGCGACGCAGTTCAAAGCAAGTCCTGTCCAATTATTTCCGCACAAGAGCGCTCAAAAGCACCTTTCTGGAAACAAACCCTCATGTTCTTTTTTCGGTTTGGCGTGTGTCCGATGTGCATGACCTCAAGCATAACCTACAGCCTCTACGAATTGGTGCGCTTTCGGCGTATCCGCGTTGAAAAATCGGTCTGGTCGGATGCCGTTACGGACTCTTCAAGATTCTAAACACTCACTTTTTCCTTCATACTTTTTCACGAACCAATGAAACTCTCAGCAAACGCTCCCGCTCCCACTTTTCGGACAAAAGACGTTTTCGGCGCAGATTTTGACCTTCAAGCCGCCGCCCGAAGCGGTCAGAAAATCCTCCTCAGTTTTTTTCGCTCTGCCGGCTGTCCGGTCTGCAATACCCGCGTAGCGCAGCTTATGGGCAGCGTTCCGCGTTGGAAAGAGCAGGGCTTGATGGTTGTGGCGGTCTATG
>JANYDO010000358.1 GCA_025363605.1 Candidatus Kapaibacterium sp. | reverse complement strand
TGGTGAGCAAGGCGGAAGGCGGGTCGAAGCCGACGAGCTATATGCAGAGAAACGCCAATAAGGGCGATGATAACAGCGCCGAACAAGCATCCAGTGAAGCACGTGCAGCCAGCGCCCGGGGCGGATTCCGTCGTCATGCTCTGCCTTGGCCTATCGAGAGTCGTACCATTGTTCACAAATTTGGTCGCTATACCAATCCTTCGACCGGTACGCTGATTGAAAATCTTGGCGTTGGCATTGGTTCAAAGAGTGGGAGTGGCGTTCGAGCGGTTGCAGGCGGGGTGGTCTCGCTTGTGAATTGGCTTCCTGGCTATGGTTCGCTCGTAATTATTGACCACGGGAACACGTTTCGCACCGTCTATGCGAATCTTGCTTCGGTTAGTATTCAGCAAGGGCAGACCGTGAAGGCGGGGACGCTCTTGGGACGCAGTGGGCGTTCTGTGGACGGGGAATATCTCCACTTTGAACTTTGGCACGACCGCGACAAACTCAATCCTGCTTCATGGTTGGAGTAGATTGGCGAAGAGAGCAGTGAGAATGAGGTTGGAGTGCGAACGCAAGTTCGCGCAATATCTGGATTCTACGAACTTACGTTCGTACTCCAATGTGATATTTTATTTTTTGAGTAATTCTTCGTTTATTTCTACCCCTGAATAGCATCAATCTTTGCTGCTAGCGCAAAATCACTTTCGGTCAGCCCGCCTTGTCCATGCGTGACGATGCTGATTTTTACTTTATTCCAGCTAAAAACCTGAATGTCGGGGTGGTGCTGTGCCGCCTCTGCACAAATCGCTACCGCGTTGGCAAAGCCCATAGCTGCGAGGAAATTGGCGAATTGAAAATGCTGCGTGATAGCGTTGCCGCTGCGTTGCCATTTGGGGTGTTTTGCGAGAAACTGTGGGATGTTTTCTTCGCTAATGCGCTGTTGTGCCATGATGTGTTTTCCTTTGTATGAGTGGTTATGCCGCTTTTAGGCGTTTTGCATTATCCAGTGCCTGCTCTTGAAGATTGCGATGTATTTGTAAGTACGCCGTGACACTTTCTTTTTCAGGAATAAAGCCCTGTGCTTTTTCAATATCCATGACCATCAATTCCACAAAAAGCGGTTCGAGCTGGATGGAAAGTGCTGACCACGCCTCTGCAAGCGCCGTGTCGGCGATGTCATATTTTATGCGCTTTGCGTTTGCAATCTCGCCCGTGGTCATGGAAAGAAAGCGGGTAAAAAACTTTTGCACGACTTCTTTACGTTCTTCTGTGCCAAAAAGGCGCTTCGTTTCGACAATCAGTAATTCTACAAAAATCGGTTCAAATTCTTGCGCCACGCTTGCCCACGCATCCGAAAGTGCCGTCGAAAGATTGGCATTCTTTTTCTTGAGGCGCTCGGAGCAGATTTTTTCAGCACGATTGAACGCTGTGCCGGAAACGGCTATGCGATGCGAAAGGTAGTGCTTCAAAAGATGGTCACATTCATCAGCATTTTGCTCAAGGATGTTGAATTTGGCAAATTGCTTCTCGTTCAGCGTGCCGCGTACCGAGGGTGCGAACATTTCCCAATGAATACCGTCGGTCAGGACAGCAATACGAACATTTTCGGCAGCCGCAAGTTTGACGATTTTTTCTTGTTGTTCGCGCGTCGCATCGTCCAGAGGCTTGATGATATGCAAAAATATCATTCCACTATTAGGGGTCTGAAGTGCGTAATCAACGGTAATGCCGCCCGCGCTGTGGTCTGCCTGCACCTTAGAAATATCAAACGCATCCCAGCCCAGTAAATGGAGTACTTTCAGAATCACTGCCTGTTTCAGTTGAAGAACGCTGTACGCCGATAGCTGGCGCGTATCGCTGTGAAGATTGTCGAGGAATGTTGCCAGTTGCGACATAAAATGCTAAGAATGGTGAATGAGCAAAAGTTATGAATTGACAGGCGTTTGCACGTGTTGCGTAGAGCGCACCGAGCGAGCTGCTTGCAAAAAATTCATTGCTGCGGTGCGGGCTGCATGGTCAAAGTCGCGGTCTTGCGAGGCGTAAATAATTGCTCGCGAAACGTTGATAAGCGCCGGAGCACCTGCGTTTGCAGTAAGCGTATCGGCAATATCGCCACCTTGCGCTCCCACGCCCGGAATGAGGAACATCGCCGATGGCATACTCTGGCGTAATTCCGCAAGTTCCTGCGGATGAGTTGCGCCCACGACAAAGCCCAGATTTGTTGCGTCTTGCACCTGCGTCCATGCCATTGCGGACTGCATAACGGCTTGGTAAAGTGGTTTATGACCCACATCAAGGCGCTGAAAGTCGTGCGAACCGGCATTGGATGTGAGTGCCAGCACGAAGGTCATACGGTCGTGATACTCCAAAAATGGCGCAACTGAATCTTGTCCCATGTAGGGTGCAACCGTAAGGGCATCGCAGTCGTATCTCTCGTAGAATGCTTTTGCATATGCTTTCGAGGTATTGCCAATATCGCCGCGCTTTGCGTCTGCAATCACAATGCACTCCGGCGGAATGGCGTGTAGAGTGCGTTCAAACGCTATCCAGCCGTCCAAGCCATACTGTTCGTAAAATGCCAAATTGATTTTGTACGCAACCGCAAGGTCGTGTGTGGAAGCGATGATGCGGCGATTAAATTCTGCCAGTGCATCCACCGTCGGTAGCGAGAGTAAGTGCTGCGGCATCTGCTCCAGCGACGTATCTAAGCCGATGCAGAGCATAGAATGTTTTTGCGAACGACCAAGATGGTATTTTTGCCAGAAGCGCATGAACGTTAGAACTGGGGTTGAACGGGTAGAGCCGATACAGTGTACACGTGTGAGAGTATTCGCCGTGTAACTTAAAAATTTTTTTGCTATTCACCGCATTTTTGAAGTCGTTGAAAAAAAAATTCACAAGCAGTGTGACTTTTTGTCGAAGCCTGACTCTTACCTCTTGTGGACAGCAAGTATGAAATAAACGAAACGTATGAACCGACCGCAAAACGACATAGAACAAAAGCAAGAGCGATTTCTTGCGCTCTTGAAACCGAACCATGACAGTTTGGCGCGGTTTGCTCGTGCTATGACGAAATCACGCGAGGAAGCGCAAGACTTGGTGAGCGATACGATTGAGCAGGCATTTAAGCACTTGGATTCGCTCAAAAGTGATGACGCATTTCTCAGTTGGCTTTTCACGATTGCGAGCCGCATAGAGAAACGCCGCCGATGGCGAGAGCGCATTTTTGAACGCTTCGACCCGATATTTCACGATGAAGCTGCTGAAGCCTTCATCCGCAATCCTAATGCCGAAGCGCTCTACGACACACAAATTCTGTACGATGCGCTGCAAAAATTACCTTTCAAGCAGCGCGAAGCCTTTACGCTATTTGAAATCTCCGGTTTTTCGCTGCAAGAAATTCAGGAACTGCAAGGTGACTCGCTTTCTGCCGTAAAGATGCGTCTCTTGAGAGCGCGTGAGGCATTGAGAACGATGCTTGGCGAGGCACATTCGCAAGAACGCGCTACGATTCACCACCTTACGAATCCATCGAACGCAAGTTCTCTGAAAATGCCGAAAGGATAGGAAGGCGCAATCCACAATGGCGGAACCGGACACAAGACTCTATCTTCAACGACGACTTCAAACGATAATCCCATGAAAAAGCGTATTTCAAAACTCGACGACCTCGTTCACGCAGCCCGCAATGAAGCGCCTGTGGTGTCTTTTGAGGAATCAGCACGGCAGATAGCGGCACTAGCGCAAAAACGCCGTAAGCCTCTCTGGACGTGGCTTGCCGATGCGTGGGCATTTCCGCTTCGCACATTCCAAGTGCTGACTGGTGTGGATTGGCTTTCGGGGCAACGTACATTCGCGCACGGATTTGTCGGAGTGTGTGTCGTGGCGCTTGTTCTGGGCGTATTTCCGTCGCTCATTCGGGATACACATTTTGCAGAAAAGTATTTTGCAGAAAAGTATTTTGCAGAAAAGTATCAAGCAACGCCATTAGCAATGCAAACTTCCGGCAATACTCCGCAAGCCGCTAGAGTGCAGTCGGTACGCGGTACGCACGTTTCTACTCCAATGTCTACGTCAAGCCGCATACACAAAGCACATTCGGAATCGTTTGCTTATGCGTCTCAAACAAACGTTGTCGCCGCAAACGCTGATACAACCTCGTCGTCGTCAATATTGTCGTCTGCCGAAGCACCCGTGGCGCAAGCACCCGAATACAGCCTTGCAACGGCATTACGCCAACAAAAATCTCGTGAAAGCGGCTTTTCGCAACCACCTTCTCAAACGTCATCCATTCTTCGTCAAAATCCGGAGCACACTTCAACACTTGCTGCGGAGCATACTGCGGAGCATACTGCGGAGCTTCCTCAAGAGCCGACGTTTTGGCAGCATATTTCGCTGGAAGCGCGGATGTCGGCACGTACCGACCTTGCTTCGTCATTGCCTTCGTCGCTTCTTCCCGCCACAGAAAGCCAAGCAAGTACGCCACTTCAAAATCTTGCTCTGGGAATGTATTACGCACTTTCGGAGCATCATACGGTCGGCATCGAAGGCGGTAACGAGCCATTTATGACAGCAGTGCGTTTTAATTCCAACAATGGCTTCACGGCTGCTGCCACAGATAGCGGTCGAGGTAATACAACATCGTTGCTGCCGAGCGGTTCCACGACAAATCCGGCAGTGAAAGCTCCCGACCAATATCGTCAAAGCTCTAGCAATCGCACATGGTTTGGTGCTGCGTATCAGTATAATGCTGAGGTGTGGGATGTTTTCGGCGGTGTGCAACCTCTGGCTCGCATTACGCTGGGCGGTGGCGAATTAGGCGCAGTAGGGCGGACGCTCGTGGGTGCGCGGTTCATGGCAAAAGAGCAGTTTTCGATTCTCTTTGCCGGTGAAGGTGCTGCTGTGGCGAGTCAGCTACAAGGCTCATGGAATCTTACTCCGCGTTTGGGTGTGACGCTTGGTTTATCGTTTAAGTTTTAATACCAATAGCCCGGACATTTTTCAAGAACCAAGGTTTGAAGCGGCATTTGAATGAGCACAGACAGGAGCGTCTGTGCCGCGAAAGCTAGATTTCATGCGGTAGCACAGACACTCTTGTCTGTGTAGTCTTCAAAATGTTCGGGCTGTTGAAGGCAATACTTGAATTCAAGACACTTTTCCTCTCACTTTTCTCACAAGGACTATTTCGATGAAAACCTTACAAATGCTTGTCTCCGGCATTGCTCTGGCTGGTGTGTTATGGTCATGCACCACGCCCATCACGCCCATCCAAACGCAGGTGCGGGCGCTTACGCCTGTCGAACAAAGCGTTGCTGCAGCAAACGGTAATTTTGCTCTGCGACTTTTTCAAGAAACAAGCCGAAAAGAAGGTAGCAAAAATACGTTTATTTCGCCCTTGAGCTATATGCAGGCTCTCACCATGACTGCCAATGGCGCAGCAAACGCCACGCGCGATTCTATGATGCGGGCGTTACAAATAAGCGGTCTTCCGATGCAGGACGTAAATGACGGTTCGCGCACACTGAACGAGTATTTGCTTGGGCTTGACCCGAATGTTGAATTTCGTATTGCTAATGGAATTTGGTACAACGAACAGTTTACCATTGAGCCAACATTTGTCAGCACCGTGAAGCAGTCGTTTGGCGCGGAAACGCGTGGAATGGCGTTCGGACGCGATCGCGTGAAAGAGGACATCAATGCTTGGGTGGAGCAAAAAACGAATAACCGTATCAAAAATCTCATTCAAAAAGATTTCACGTCCGACGACCTGATGTGCCTTGTGAACGCGGTCTATTTCAATGCGACGTGGAAATCGCAATTCGACCCCAATAGCACAAAAGATGAAACCTTCAAGCGCGAGGACGGAACAACGCTCACCTGCAAAATGATGAACCTCACTAAAGCTACAACTGTGCGCACCGCCTCACTCGGCAACGCACAACTCGTGGAGATTCCGTATAGCAACGGGCAATTTACTATGACAATTTTGCTGCCCAATAGTGGCGAGCGTTTGGGCAATGTGATTCAGACTGTTACGCCAAGCGCATGGAATCAAGCGATGCAGAGCTTGAGTTCGACGGCAACACTACTTGCAATGCCCAAATTTTCGATGGAAACGCGATATGAAGAAAGAAGCACTACTCCGCGTGAACTTAACGCGCTTGGTATGGGGCTTGCTTTCTCCACTAATGCTGATTTTTCGGCAATGTATCGCCCACCGGTGAAGGCAGCGATTACGTTTGTCATTCATCAGACGTTTTTGCAAGTGGATGAGCGTGGCACGGAAGCCGCCGCCGCGACTGCTGTGGGAATTGGACTTACCTCAGTCGCTCCGCAGCCAAGCATTATCCGCTTTGACCGCCCGTTTGCGTTTTTCATTCGTGAAAAAAGTACGAATATGATTCTCTTTGCCGGTTCGCTCTATGAGCCGAAAATCTAGTCTTATGTAGAAATCCTCTCACGTAGAAGTTCCCTTTGCGATTCTCGTTTGCTCTCCGAAGGTTCAACACACTCACCACCGACATCGTTAAGCTCTGTTCTGCCCATGCACCTGTGGCGGAGCAGAGCTTAATTGCAAAGAGCTTAACCGCAATATGCCAGAGACAGAATTGTACCGGCAAGCACTGCTGCAATCAGGTAGAAAGCAGCGCATCGCCATCGCAATAAGGTTATGTTCAGGTGTGCTTCATAGCGCCATGCCTCGAGGCAGTACGCGTGGTAACCGCCCGCCACGGCAGGTGCTATTCCCAAGAGCAACCGTGTGATGCCGCACGTAGAATGGTGCAGCGACAGTAAAAAACCGGAAATAATGAGTCCTACGCCACCAAGGAGCAGTATGAATGCGATACTGCGATCAAGTGCCAGAACACTTGAAAAATGGAACTGTTCTTGTGGAAATGCTTCCGGAAATGGTTCTCGTGCGAGCGATGTCGGCAAGAGGTGGAGAGATTCGTGGAGATTGATGTTGCTTTTGTTCATCTGGGCGCTGAGTTGAGAATGGATAACAACGATGAGCTTGAGATGTTTGGTTTACGAGAAGAACAGGCATTTTGTTGTGAAAAACTGACAAGCGGTTGGAAATGATGACGAATGGCAAAGATTGATGATGGTTCTTGAGGAAGTTCCGCACTATAATTCCTGAAGCCACTTGTCTATCTCAGTAGCTTTTGTATCTTTGCATGAACTATGATAAGACTTCAAAACAGTGTTTTCTCACAGATTAGACTCAAAAGAACGTATTTTTTTAAGATATATTTCACAAGGAACTTTCTATGGCAAAAAAGATGGAAATGCCCCATGTTGAACTGAAGCAAGCGCAGTATCAAGGCGCGCTCTTGGGTTTGGCAGTTGGTGATGCACTCGGAGCGCCGTTGAAATTTCGTGAGCGGGGCAGTGCATCTGCGGTGAAAGATATGATAAAAGGTGGTCCGCTGGATGTGGAGGTTGGCGAATGGACAGACGACACTTCGACGGCACTCTGTCTTGCTGCAAGCCTAATCGAAAAAAATGGTTTTGATGCTTTTGACCAATTGACGCGGTACAGCCGTTGGCGGCGCGAAGGCTATCTTTCCAGCAATGGTGCTGCTTTCGATATGAGTGCTACGATGAAAATGGCATTGGACAAATTTGACCAGACCAAAGAATTGGAATGTGGCGGTACAAGTCCCGAATGGGCGGATAACGACGCTATCAGTCGCCTTGCTCCCATTGCTATGCTCTATGCGCAATTTCCAAATCAGGCGATTGATTATGCCGTTCAGTCCGGCAGAACAACGCATGGAGCGCAAGCATCTCTCGACTGCTGTGCTTATATGAGCGGCATTATTACAGGAGCGCTGCGTGGACATTCTAAAGAAAAAATACTTTCCGACCTCTACAATCCTTTCGGTGATGATTGGACGGACTATAACTTTGGTGATGAAGTGGCACAAGTAGCATCCGGCTCCTTCAAGCAGAACGTCCCGCACGACATTACCGGAAGCGGCTTTGTGGCTGATACGCTTGAAGCTGCATTGTGGGCATTTCACCGCACCTCAAATTTTGAAACAGGTGCTATTCTCGCGGTCAATCTTGGTGGCGATGCCGATTCGACCGGTGCGGTCTATGGTCAAATTGCCGGTGCATACTACGGTGTCACTGCTATACCGCGCCGTTGGCTTGATGCGGTCGTGAAAAAAGATATTATCATTGCCCTTGCCGATAGACTTTGGAATCTCGCCAAAAGCCGATAAATACTCATCTGTAAGTCACTTCACCATGACATGGACAAAACGCGACAGCTTCGTTTGTTTATTTCTAGCCTGCATTGCAGGCTTTCTTTTTATCCCGTTTTTAGGGAGAGTACATTTATTTGATGGGGAAGAACTCAGGAACGCCGAAATTGCCCGCGAAATGATATTGACGGGCGACTACTTTCGGACGCATCTTGATTTTCAAGCATCATGGGAAAAACCGCCATTTTTTTTCTGGCTGCAAGTCATTTCCATGAAAGCATTTGGGGTGAATGAATTGGCTGCGCGGCTTCCGAATGCGCTTTTGGGTATGATAATGCTTCCATTGCTGTACGCGCTAGGCAAGAACCTGAGCGGGCGTGGCAATTTTGGCATACTCTGGGCGCTGTGCTACGGCGGTTCAATGTTACCCGCTCTCAATTTCACCTTCGGATTTCCAGATCCATGGTTCAATATCTGGATACTTCTGAGCGTCTATGCGCTCTCCGGCTATTATGCACCGAGGAGTGGCAAAACCCACTCAATGCGGCGCGTTGCATTAGCAGGTCTAGCCGTCGGTATGGCGCTTGTGACCAATGGAGCTTTTGCTATGGTGCTTGTTCTTCTGCCGTGGCTTCTTTTCTGGCTTGTGCGTCGCCGAGATGAACTTTTTCCTTTGACCGAGCTTGCGGTCTATTGCGCATTGGCACTTGCCGTTTCGTTTTTGTGGTACGGTGTGGAGCTTTGGCGGAGCGGTGTATGGTTTTTTCGTGAATTTGCCCATCTTCGCCTGCGTTCAATGACGGTGGTGAGCGTTGGTAGTGGATTTCTCTATCGCCCATTTTTTTTGTTATTAGGATGTTTTCCTGCTTCAGCTCTGATAACGTCCGCGCCGAAAGTGTTGATACAATCATTGGCTCTGCTCAAGGCGCGCGATACCTTTGCTACCTACACCGTCTGGATTTTTCTTCTCTTCCCGATTGCGCTCCTCGCTGGTCTTGTGGTTCAAGCAAATATGATGCTTTTTGCGTCCTTAGCATATTTTCCCATAACATTTTTTGCTGCCCGTGTCCTTGATTCTGCCTTGCGTTCAAGCTCTTCATTCTCGCGCGTTAGTATTGCTTTCTTTCTTTGTGTTGGTATTACGTTGGCTTTCTTTCTCGCATTGCTGCCAGTGACAGGACTACAAACATCTTGGTTGCTTGGGCAAACCCAAGATACATTTCAGCAGAGTAATGGTCAAATAGCCGTAATACGGGGTGTCGGGGAGTTTCTTATAGTAGGCGGTTTTCTTTTGATTTTTATTGGAAGTGCATATTTTCTGCACAAGCGGCGGTATTTTGAAATGGTCTTTACGATATTTCCTGCAACACTCCTGACCACGCTTTGCTTCTCATTCGTCGTCATGCCCAAGATAGAAGGCTCCACACAAGCCGCTGCCATTGAGTTTTATCAAGGACTACGGGGGCAGCAGTGTTATATCCAAACACTCGGTTTTACGACGTATGCAGACCTCTTTTACGCACAAAAGCAATCTTTCCAGAGCGCGTCAGCCGTGAATATCCCATCGGAAGATTTTGAGCAATGGCTCTTGGAGGAAGATATTGACCACACAGCATATTTTGTCTGCAAAAGCAACGATGCTGCACTATGGCGCAAACATCCTCATCTGACAGAATTGTATGAGAAAAATGGCTTCGTATTTTTTCAAAGGGAAGTGAAAAAGAAACTGAATCTGGCAAGGGGTTTCAGGTGAGATTCTGCATCAGTGCTTTGCTTACATTCAAACTGTGACTTTTTTTCTTCTTGAGACTCTTACCTTTCAAATGCCCACTCTCCAATTAACTTCATGGGCGGAATTTTCACTTCTCAAGGAAACCAGTAATGAGTCGCACTATTGCTCTAACTCGAAACACATTTTTTGCTTGTCTTGTCGGTATTCTCCTTTTTTCTTGTACTCCGCTTGATAACGAGCCGGTTGCGGTCAAAACAAAACTGCAAGAGCGCTTTACCTTTGCCGTAGGAGAAATTGCAGAAGTGCAAGATGAAAGTATTCGCGCCCGCTTGGATAGTGTACCCGAAGATTCACGCTGCCCTCAAAATGTTGCTTGTGTTTGGGCAGGGAACGCCCGCGTCCGTATCACTATGACCAAAAGTGGCGCACAAAAGCAGCAAGTAGAACTCAACACCGACACCGAACCCAAAGCCGCATCATATCTGGGCTACCGTGTTCAACTCGTCCAGCTCACTCCTCTTCCGATTGCAGGGCAAGCTACGAAACCCGGCGATTATCGCGCTGTGGTCGTGATAAGCAAGCAATAATCAGGTCTCGGATAAGTGATTATTTCCCTCAGATAAGCGATTATTTCCCAAAGCGCACTTCTTCTGCCATACCAAGCGGGAAGCCCAAAAAGCGCTCGGCAACACTCATAAAAGCCGTGGACTTGTCGGTAACGTAACAGTCCACAATGCGGTTGATTCCTCGCTGGGCAGCATGAATTGTTTGCTCGTGAAGAATAGCATCGGCAACGGATACGGCTTCTTCGCCGGAATTGATGAGGACGACGTTGGGCAGCACATCTTGAATCACATCGGTCAACATCGGATAATGTGTGCAGCCCAGAATAAGTGTGTCAATCTGCGCTTTTTTGAGGGGCGCGAGATATTCCTCCGCAACAAGGCGCGTAGCGGGGTGGTAATGCCAACCCTCTTCAGCAAACGGCACAAAAAGCGGGCAGGCTTCGGCAAACACCGTTGTTTCACGCTCAATACCCTTCTGAGCGCATATCCGCTTGATGGCGCTTTGGTACGCTCCGCTCTGCACCGTAGCGCGAGTGCCGATAATGCCAATGCGCCCGGAGTGCGTTGCCGAAAGCGCTGCTTCTGCGGCTGGTTCAATCACGCCCACCACGGGTACGGGGGAAATACGCTGAACGTCTTCCAATGCCAGTGCTGATGCTGTGTTGCAGGCGATAATCACTAACTTTACCGATTTCTGAATGAGAAAATGTACGCACTCCTGAGAATATGCGCTCACCGTCGCTGCCGTTTTATTGCCGTAGGGCACTCTGGCTGTATCACCCAAATAGATAACTCGTTCATTAGGCAGCATATTGACAAGTTTGCGCACAGCAGTCAAGCCACCAACACCGGAATCAAAGACACCGATAGCGTGTGAAGTGGTACTAGATGACAAGGTGTTATTTTCGGAAGAGAAATTATGCTGTGAATGTAACGTTGACTGAGTATCCATGCGGTGTTTGAAAAAATAGCGACGTGCAATCTATGACTTTCGGTCATAACAAATTCTGACTTGTGGCAACTTACACAAAATTTGGGAATTGCGTATATTGCGCTTACCCAACGACAAGTATTAAAGCGGAGTATGGGCTTGCCGTGCTTGCTTGCTGTTGATATTACGGGGACTTTGAGTATGGTGGGGGTTCATAATCCTTACTGCTCAAAGTAAAGGCGAGCCTTTCTCCGCTTATTTTTTGTCGCTTTGCTGGTGAAAAGAGCTTTTTTGATTTGTGCAAAAGTAAAAACTTCAATACATTTGCGGCATAGAAGTTTGTATCGGTGCGCTTTCGCTAACCGTCATCTTTTTTGCAAAGTATAGTATTCGACATTTTTACTCAAAAATTGTTTCACTCATTTTCATCTACTTTTATGGCATCCGCAGAAACAACCCCAAGCAAATTCGTTCCGCGCGTGGTATTCCCGATTTTCATTGTGCTGGGCGTATCGGCTATTGCATACTTTGGCTTGCGCCAGTGCGACTGTGACGATGCAAATGGCGTGAGCACGGCAATCGAAAAACCGGCTCATTAAGTCGTAGAAGGCATTTACAAAAGATTATCCAAAGCTGCACGGGGAACGTACCTTGTGCAGCTTTTGTTTTTTCATCGGTGAAATGCAGTAATTTCAGTATCTTAGTTGCTGTCATAAGCCTCTCCTCCAATGTTCCACTGTCCTCCCCCAGTACAACCATGAAAACCCGCGCGTTTGCTCTTGCATTGCTAGTTCCTCTGGCATTTATTCTGAGCGCTTGTCCGCAACAGCCGTCAGGCACCACACAACCAACCACTACCACCGCAACACAGTGGTTTCAAGATGGTAGAATTACCGATATTTACAGTAACACCAACGCTGCCGACCTTGATGTAGCGCCATTTCTCTATCTTGGTATGCAGGACTTGTACTACTGGCGCAGCCGCGTTCCTACAAATCTCGCGGTGTCGTCTTTCCCAACGCCGGATTCTTTACTTTCTTTCACAAAGGTAGTGCCTGAAGACCGCTTCAGTGCTATTATTCAAGATGGTAACGGCTATTACAACCGATTGACAATGGGTACACAAGCGCCTATTTTTGGTTTTGGCTCGGCATATGTCAATCCCGGCGAGGTGCGTATTACTCGTGTACTCGGTGGCTCAAGCGCTGCACAAGCGGGCGTAAAACGTGGTCAGCGCATCATTTCTCTTGACGGTACGCCAGTCCCAAACGACCTCACTGCGTGGTCCACTATGTTGAATAATCTGGGTACATCAACAACAATGGTGGTGGAGAATAGCGACGGTACACGGCGTACAGCCTCACTTATGCGCACGGTTTTCAATGAGCAAGTCGTACCGCTTGTTCGCACGTACACTGTCGCAGGCAAAAAAGTAGGTTATATTATTTTAACTTCATTCACACAAAGTGCCGTAGGTGAGTTGGAAACTGCCTTTGCAACATTGAAAGGCGAAAACGTTACAGAATTGGTCTTGGATTTGCGCTATAATGGTGGTGGTTCTGTTTCCACAGCCGGATCGCTGTGCAGCCTGATTGCATCGCAGCTAGCCGGAACGCCGTACGTGAAACTCATATACAACGACCGCTATATCGCAAATAATCAGCAATTCACCATGACTTCACAAGCGAACGGGCTGGCGCTTACGCGCCTGTACGTTATTACCACTCGCTCCACTGCATCCGCCAGCGAGCTGACGATTAACGCGCTTCGTCCCTATATCACGGTCAAAACTGTCGGTGCAACATCGTATGGTAAGCCCGTCGGGTCGAATATTGTGATTCATAAGAAATCAGGATATATGCTGCTCCCAATTAGTTTTGCCTATACGAATGCTCTCGGGCAAGCAGATTTCGTCAATGGCTTCACGCCCGATATTCCTGCTGCCGATGATTTGACACGAGATTTCGGCGACCCGCAAGAAGCATCGCTCAAGGCAGCCTTGTATTACATCGAAACAGGTCGTGCGCCTACGGTGGCTTTCAAAGATGCAAGCGGTCTTACCTCCGCAAAACCGCATATTATTGACCCGCAAGGTGCAGAGCCTGTTCCGGCATTTATGTTGCCGAAGCGGTAGAGTGCTGCAGGATAGTTTGAGAAAAAGTATTTGAGTAGCAAAACGGATAGTGTTGAAAACAAGTTGATATTATGCTTGATAAACAAAGCAGAAAACTACCTTGTTGTAGGTTATCAATGTAGAATAAACACTATCTTCATACCTTGTATATTCCGCAATAATGCCATTATCTATTTTTTGAAACAACACCATGATAGAAGATGTTTTCCCGCCCGTGAAGCTCAAGCTCTCGGAACTTCTCAAGCACCGCGATAACTTCCTGTCGTCGCTCACTACCAAGCGCAGAGAAACAGTCGGCACATATGAGCGGGCATTGCGGGAGTTCGTGTACTTTTTCCCCAAAGACGGAAAATTTATGTTTCGCGTGCCGGATGTGGAGCGCTATCGCAAGCACTTAGCCCAAACAAAAAAGATGAAAGATGCTTCCATTGCGACCTACATGACTTCTCTGAGGCGCTTGTGTCAGTACCTTGTGGAAATCGAAGTCCTCGAGAAGAATCCTGCCAAGCGGGTCTATGGCAGCGCTCGCCCGAAGCAGCACAATCGTACGTTTTTGACGCTGGACGAAGTGGACACGCTGCTTGCGTCCATTGACCGCACAAGGGAAGCGGGCTTGCGAGATATTGCTATCATTCGCCTTATGCTTGGCTGCGCGTGTTCGGAAATTGAACTCACCTCGCTGGATGTGGGCGACATTGAACTTCAGGGAAAATCTATGTTTTTGCTTATGCAGGGCAAGGGAAAATCTATCAAGGATGAGCGCGTCCAAGTGCCGCACGATACCGCCCTTGCGCTCAACGAATATCTCCGAAGCCGCACCACAAAAGATGCTCAAGGGAAATTTCATCCGCCAGCGCCCGATGCGCCTATGCTGCTCAGTTACAGCAATCGCTCTATGGGCGGACGCATTACCATTCGCGGAGTGCGCGAAGTAATTATCCAGCGCCTGAAATCCAGTGGTGTTCAGAAAGGACGCACAGGGCGCTTAACGCCATTCTCGCTGCGGCATACCGCCGGAATACTCATGGTCGAATCCGGTGCAACGGTCGAGGAGCTGATGGGACGAATGCGCATTGCATGGCGACCGACGGCAATGCTTTACTTCAAGCAAAAAGGCAAACTCCACAGCAGCGACCACGAGGACTCACGCTCGCTGGTGTCCTTGGAGAAAACGATTAAACGCAAGAAACCCTCATTATCAACAAAAAGTGTCTAAATCACATTATTGCTTTTATACTATGCAGACCTTCATTATTGCAGCCTTTTTCGTGTTTGTATCTTTACTTCAAGCACCTTTGCTTCAAGCGCAATCGGTTGCCATGCAATCTCTTCCCCCACAACAAGACTCGCTTGCGCGGTTCGTTTCCAAAACGCTTACCGTTACGGGAAAGGTAAGTAAGCCGCTCACACTCACGCTTGCAGACTTTTCAGCCTTCAAGCAGCACACCTCAGAAAATATCCCAGTTATCTCGTACAGCGGCGAGCGCAAAGAACCCATTCGGTCTTGCAAAGGCGTTCTGCTGCGCGATGTGCTGGACAAAGCGGAAATAGTCTTTGAGGAGAAGCGCGATTTTAACAGGCTTGTCATTGTTGCCACAGCGACTGACGGTTTCCGAACTCTCTGGACATGGCACGAAATCTACAACTCCGAAGCAGGCAATTCTATCTTTATCATCACCGAGCGCGACGGAAAAACGCTTTCCGTCAAAGAGGGTGATTTTATGCTGCTTTCGGCGAAAGACCTCAAGACGGGACCACGTCACGTGCGGTGGCTGAGGAGTATTGAGGTGGTGAAAATTTGAATAAGCGTTCTGGCATTTCTGT
>JANYDO010000348.1 GCA_025363605.1 Candidatus Kapaibacterium sp. | reverse complement strand
GCAGAAATTCGCAAAAACATTCAGCGCGAAAGCGAAGATGCCAGAAGCGTACGCCGTGAAACAGAAGCCGTAACGACGCGCCTGCACAAAGCAGAACTGGATTTCACCAACTTACAAAACCGCGTAGAAGCCACACGTGAGCGGGCATTGGAAGAGTTCACACTCGACCTTACGCAATTTACCGAACCCGAAGCACTGGAAGAATCTGCTATTAATGACAATGCCACGATGTTTGAAGACCAAAAATTTGACATGGCGCGGCTTAAAACTGAGGCAAAATCCCTCAAAGAGCAGATAAAAAGTATCGGCACGGTGAACCCGCTTGCGGCAGAAGAATATGACCGCGAGAACGCGCGGTTGGAGTTCTTGGAGGCACAATTTAAGGATTTGCAGGAGTCCGAACATACACTCAAGCAAACGATTCAAGAAATCAATCACACCGCACAAAAGCAGTTCTACGACGTGTTTGAGCGTATTCGCACGAACTTCATTCATATTTTCAAAACGCTGTTTAACGAAGGCGACGAAGCGGATTTGCAAATCGAAGAAGGCGACCCGCTCGAAGCACCCATCAAAATCATCGCAAAGCCGCGCGGTAAGCGCCCTGCTTCGATTGAGATGCTTTCCGGCGGCGAAAAAACGCTGACGGCAATAGCACTGCTCTTTGCTATCTATCTCGTCAAACCAAGCCCGTTCTGTATTCTGGACGAGGTGGATGCGCCGCTTGACGACGCGAACATTGGGCGTTATGTGCGCCTTATTCGCACCTTCAGCGAAACAACGCAGTTCATTATGATTACTCATAATAAACTCACTATGGAAGCCGCAGACACGCTGTACGGCGTTACGATGCAAGAAGAAGGCGTTTCCAAACTTGTGTCCGTACAGTTCAGTCACTATCTAGGCGACGGAGCGTTTGCCGAAGACAAGAACACGCCAAAGAATGGGAAAATTGAATCGGCACTGGAAGAGGTCGCCTAACGCAAGTAAATATTATCACAAGAAAGAAAAAGCCGCTCTGCAACAGTAGTTACAGAGCGGCTTTGAGCATTTGGGGGCGTTTGATTTATTTCGCGCGTGCAATTTTCATTGCTTCGGGGAAGAGCTGCACAGCCTTTTCGACTTCTTTGTTTTCCACGTAAGATTCGACGAATTCTGGGCTGGTGTTCCAGATATAGTTCGTAATCAATGCTTTGATAGAACGGTTCAATATTGCGGCATCCCGCACGAAATCTTCGTCTTTCCACTCTGCTTTGCGCTCAGTAGCGGTGCGCTTTAATTCGGCAAGAGCGGCATCATCAAGGTCATATTTTTGGAGAAACTGCACGATGTCTTTAGCATATTTTGCGCGGATTTCATTTCCACTTTTGATAACGACGTTATCGGCAAAATCTTGAATCACACCCTTGCTGCTCAGAAGACGAATAAACTTGCTTGCTGTATCGTTTTTGACAACGTAATCCGGCACGATACCGCCGCCGCCATAGACAATGCGCCCGGCAGCCGTTTTGAATTTCGGTCGAGGCGTGGTGTCATTCTCGTGTTTGTGGTCAAGATTTGAGCCTTCCTCTACGTCTTCACGCCCTTCCAACGCATAGTATTTACTGCGGTCTCCAGCGTAGGAGCGCTGAATGCAGCGTCCTGACGGAGTGTAGTAGCGGGCAATAGTGAGGCGCAATTCCGAACCGTCCGAAAGCTGGTATGGCACTTGCACAAGCCCTTTGCCAAAGGAAGTCTCACCAACGACCAAGCCCCTGTCCAAATCCTGAATCGCGCCCGATACAATCTCGCTTGCCGAAGCAGAACCGGAGTTGATGAGGACAATAAGCGGTATATTTTCAAGGCTTCCGGCGCGAGTGGAGAAATAGCGCTCGCTCAGGACTTCATTGCGTGCTTTGGTATAGACGATGGTTTTTCCGGCAGGAACAAATTCATCTACAAGACCAAATGCTTGCTGCAAGTAGCCGCCGGCATTATTCCGCAAATCCAGGACAAGTTTCTTCATGCCTTGTTGCTTCAGACTTTGTGCTGCTTTCTGTACCTCATCCACCGTTGTAGCGGCGAATTTATTGAGATAAATATAGCCAATATCCGTGCCTTCAATCATCCAGAACGCATCTACCGTCCGAATCGGTACGCCTTCGCGGACAATAGTGAGCGGAATAAGATTTGGTGAGCCTTCGCGCTTTATTTGAATGGTGACTTTTGTGCCTTGCGGACCTTTAAGTTTTTTTGGTACATCGTCTGGTTTGATGCCGACAGCACTTTCGCCATTGATTTTCACAATACGGTCACCGCAAAGCATTCCAAGACGCTCACTTGGTCCACCAATAAGAG
>JANYDO010000317.1 GCA_025363605.1 Candidatus Kapaibacterium sp. | reverse complement strand
CACATTAAAACAACACATTTTTGCACGTTGTGGTGTATCTGTCTTCTTTTTTCATCATCATGCTCACCTGCAGCACCGGAACTACCCTACGAAGAACAAATTGTTATTCGTGGTTTACTGGAAGCGGGGCAGCTGCTTTCCGACGTGCAGATTTCTCGCACAATTCCGCCACTTGACACATTAACCTACGAAAAAATATTTATCGGAGACGCAAAGGCGACGATTACCGTTGATGGAAAGACCTATCCGATGGAACTTCAGCCGCGCACCTCAACACAAGCATCCGTACCGCATCGGAGTCTTTATCGTGTGCCAAATTTGCGCGTAGAAGCGGGCAAGACTTATTCACTGGAAGTACAATGGAAGAGCCTTATGGCAAGAGCGCAAACGAAAGTGCCGCTCACGCCCGACACAGATTCCGTAACCGCACTGGCATCCTTCGTACGGTTAATCAACGGGAAAATGGATACCGTCTTTGAATCTTCTGCTGTCATTCGCGCACGGGCAAACGAGGTGTACCGAGTCGGCACAACGCTGAACGATCCGGTGAATGGTCGTTTGATTTCGTCGCGCGGCTTTGGGGATGCGGTCTTCACGACCAACGCTACGACGACAGTGATTACGTCGAACATCTGGCGACTGACCACGGCGACACTTCAAATCCTCACGAACCGCCTACAATCACGGGTGAATATCGAAGCCTACGACGGGCAGTTTTATGGGTACTATCAAACACGTTCGAGAAGCGGACAGATAGGGCTTTTTAGCCCAGGCGGACCCAATATCGCATGGAATGTTACCGGAGATGGTATCGGCGAATTTGTCGGGATGATTGTTGCGCAGCGTCCGGCGACAGTTCGCGTAAAATAGTGGGAGCGACATTATGCATAGAAGTTTGATTATGTAAAGCAAGTAATGTCAATACAATCCGTATTCTCCGCGTCTCCAAAATTACAACTTGCCCAATTATTTTGTTATCTCAATACTTGCACCCCGATTATACAATCGTCCTTCGGGCGTATTATTGTCAAAAAGCGGCTTAGGAATCTGCCGTGTTTGCAGCCCCGGCAAGGCAAGCGATTTTAGAAATGATTCGTTCTCGCTAAACCGCCCGACAACGCGGCTTTCGGGCGTAATGGATGCTCGCAGCGTTTGCATGATGTTAGACTCCATGTTCGGAAGAAGCGTAAACGACTCCACGCGCACTTTGGAAGGCTCTTCCACTACTTTTATCGCAATGATGGGCGCTTCAATTTTGTTATTGGTGATGTCATCAATGGAAAGTTTGATAGAGACATCTTCCCCCGACACGGGCGGACTCGTGCGAATATCCCACACATACTGCTGGGGATACGTTGCCCCGCCCTGCGTGCTGTGCAGCGTGAGCGCCTCCCGTGCGGTAATTTGAGAAATCTCCAAGTCCCACTGCTTCAAGCCCTGCCCTGCTGCTATCTGCAAGCCAATCTGTAAGCCTTGCGGCGAGACGGTGCGCTTCTCAGTATTGACCTCCACGGGTCGAAGAACCACCTCCGGCATCGAAGATGAAACTTCCACCGCTCGAAGCTCATCTGCTTGAGCGTTTGAGGGGACGACGCGCTGTGCAATCACGATGCGCTGCGAGGGGATTCGCCAGACATCCTGCAAGTATGCAGAGACCGCATTTGCTCGTGCTTCTGCAAGGCGTGTGGGATTCTGTTCGGTTTCTAGTGCTGTTCCCGTCAATTTCAGCGTTGCATCAGAGGGGGCAGCTTGTAAGCGCTTTGCAAGGATATTAAGAAGGTGATAATATGCACTCATCGTAGCTTTTGCGGTCAACGCTGCGTTAGCGCCAGTAACAACATTCTCCGGTGTGAAGGTAGCGGCTTCGGAAGCATTCGGAAATTGTTTGTACCGTGTGGGAATGACGCTGGAATTTTCACCAAAGAATATCATCGGAAGCAAGGAAATATGCTGCACGAGCGGGATTTTCGACATCCGAATCGTGAAATTCTCGGCTGAAAGACGCACATCCAGTTTCCCGCCAACGTTACGAGCACTTGAATCGCCCGGAACTGCTTCAAGGTCATCAAAAAAGACAGGGCGAAGTTCGCTAATTTTGGCGGTGAGCTCTTTCTTCCGCGCTTCTTTTGCCTCCGCAATCGCTTTGCGGGCTATTTCCTGCGAGAACCGAATATTTTCCTGATACTTTTGCTCAATTTCTTGCGAAGTCTGTTCTGTGGTGCGATACGGCGAGAAGCGCAGCGATGCTCCCACGCGCAAGGAAGCAATCCGCCAATCAACCCCATTTACGGGAGATGTGAGCGGGAACGTGTAATAGGCTTCCAGCGTTGGTAAAACCGTGCCTTCGCGGTTGATCGGTAATTCATAGCTTATTCCGCCAACAAGTGCAAGATGGAGGAATGAAACGTTTGGTATCGCCCCTGATGCACCATTAAAAACCGTTGTACCGTCAGAGTACGTAATATCACTTGGTTCAAGAATACGCTCTTGATATTGGTAATTGCGCTGTAAATACGTCCCAAGCTGGACTCCTGCCGAAACAGTGAGCCATTTCAAAAGTCGAAGCACAGCCATTGGTTCGACCGTAAGTGATGTCATGGTCATTGTGAGTTCGTGCTGAACCGTAGCGGTCGCCATCTGCACTTGAATTTTTTCCTGTGCAGTAAGCCGTGCGCCCAAGCCGCTAAAATAGGAAACTCGCCCGCTTAGACTAAACGTCGCAAAATCTGCCAGTTTCACAACTGGATATTCGGCAAAAGCGCTCACACCAAATCCTTGCGAAACAGCACCGCCATATTGCTGCCGACAGCAACTTGCAATACCCGGAATTGTTTCAAAATTCGCTTTGTGTTGATTCAAAAGAAATGAACCGCCAATACCAAAACGAATAGCAGTGGAATCGGCAACCTGAGCGGAAAGCGCCGGGCATCCACAAAATGCAAGTATGAATAATAATCGTACAAAGCGCATCATTTCAGAATCCCAATTCGTTGTTGAAGAATTTTCGAGGGTGTTTGCAGGACAAGCATATACACACCATCTGACAAGCCCGAAATATCAAGAGTTTGCGCTCGTTCGCCCCATTCCTGCGCTCCGTCGAAGAACGTGCGAACGCGGTTGCCCAAGACATCCACGAGGAATAATGTCGTCACGCCGTTTTCCAGCAGTGAATATGTTACGCTCACTTTGTCCGATGCCGGATTCGGCGCAAGAGCCTGTAACGATGCGGGCTGCCGACGTTCAATCAGGCGTGGCGTGCCGCCTGCGGTGCAAACGACCATTGCCACGGAGGAATCCAAAACGCTTTGTATAGAGCGCTGCTGGTCTTGCGGGTCGTTCCACTCAAACGAAAGAAATTCAATCGCCGTTGTCGTCGCATTTCCCAAAAGCACTTTTGCGGGCAGTTCTGCCAGAACGCCTGTTTTTATGCTGTTTTGGCGCGGAATATTGCGGAGTTCGACCGTTTTACCACCATTGCCCAAAAGAACATTATTCGATAAATCCGAAGGATACGAAAGTGTGCCGTAAGGTGCAAGGACGCTTTCATTCCGAATCCTGAGCAGCGCGTTAAAACTCTGCGCCCGCCCGCGATTGCGCCCCACGTCAAGGTTTTGCGATTCCGTCATCACGAGGCGGATTTTGAGCGAATCGCCCGCCGTCACATTCGTGCGGTCGGTCTGAACGACAACTTTGGTAAATATCATCGTGCTGTCACGCGAAATCCCTTCACAAGAAAATGGAATGAGAAGCGTATCACGCCGCCCCGTAAGGCGAAGTGTTCCACGAATAGTGCTGCTGACTTGCTTTGGCGAAAAATCAAAAGTTACCGTTTCAGTCAAATTCTGGCGCAGCACAAGCGGAAACTGGTCTTGGCGCAGTGAGAACGAAGTATCGTCATTGAGCAAACGGAAATCTCCTTGCAGAATCGTGTCTTTGACCGAACTGCGTACCGTGAAATATCCACGCTGCGTCTGCCCTACAATGCCGCTTATTTGCACCAACTCCGGCGAAGAAGTCATATACGGATTCGTGCGAATAGTCTCGAATGTGAAAATATCAGACCACTCACTCACGGCAATCATATTCTTCGCTCTAACACGCCAGTAGTAGCGCGAGGAATTTTGCAAATCCGTCGTCGGCGTGAAGGAAAGCGAACGCAAGTTGGTCTCTTCGGCTACAATCCTTTGGAAGGAGCTGTCTCGCGCAATTTGCACGTCGTACACAAGCATTGGTGCAGGCTGTTGCCACGTGAACACCGTCGAAACAGGCGTATTAATGCGCCCGTTGAAGGGCGAACTAAGCGTAGGTTCGTCTAAAAGCGGAATACCGCCGCCGATAAGCGTTGTGCGCAAGGTATCGGTGTCCGTAATGAGCAAAAGCATAGCCCGTGCAAAACCAAGCGTCGTCGGTGTAAATCGTACACCAAGCGAAAGAATATCTTGCGGCGCAAGAGTTTGTGCAGTAAAAGCGCTTGCCAGACGAAAATTCTCCGATGGGTCAATCACTACGCGGCGGAGATTGGATGCGATGTTGCCAATATTCAAAATACCAATATTCCCGCTTGTCGTTTGTGTCAAACTTACCACTCCCATATCCAGCGTTTGCGGCTGTGCTTGCAAGACCGCCTGCAAACCCATTCCCTGAAGCTGTACGCGGTAGGTGGTGTCGAATGTTGTCGAATTGACGCGAATTTCCAATGTTGCTTGCTGAAGTACGAATGTACGAGGTTGGAAGCGAAGTGTAAGCGGGAACGACTGATTGGGAGCAATCTGAATCGGTACAAGCGTTTGCGGCAGCCCGTCAAATACAGGAGGTCGCATCGTGTCTTGTGGCGTAATACTCAGGCTCACGGTTCCACCGGAAACACCAACATTGGTGAGTGTGATAGTCGCTTCGGTTTGGCTTCGTACATTGGTAGCGGCAAAAGTCAAGCGTCCCTGCTCCGGCGAGAAACGCAAGACCGGGCGCTGCACACCAATACCCACAAGCGCCACGGTAGAAGCAATATAGGGCGATTCAATTTTGAGAAGGTTGCTTACCTTTTCGTCACGCTGAGGAGTGAAACGAAGCGTGATAGTTGCTTGCGTTGCGGCGAGTTCATTTGGCGGAAGCAAAAGCGTTTGTCCGCGCTGACCGCCAAATTCTACCGCAAAGCCTGCCGGGGCAGTGATAAGAAGCGGTGCGAGCATATTTTCGGCTGAAATGTTGAGCGTGCGCACAGCATTATCGCTCACTGCCACACTTCCGAAATCCACTTGTGCGGCAGATATGGCGACGCGTGGCGTAAAGCCGCCGTTTTGCGTGGAAAGTATCACCCCATCGTCGCCCGCAATCCAAGCGCGAACGGGACTTGCTAAACCAATGTCGTAGAGGTCAGATGTTGTGCCACTTTGCTGCTGCTCCCACGTCTGACCGCCATTTTGCGTAGCGAGAATGAGACCACCATTGCCGACCGTCCAGCCATTTTGTTCATCGGAGAAGGCAATGCCCCGTAAAGCACCATCGGCAGGAACAAGCTGTCTGCGCCAAGTTGTGCCGCCGTCTGTTGTTTTGAGAATAATGCCCGCTTCCAGATTTCCACCACAAACGTATCCGACGTTTGCGTTCAGAAAGGTCATTTTGTACAAATTGTATTTTGTCGAAGTTGTCTGCTTTGTCCATGTTGTACCACCGTTGCGCGTGACGAAGATAGCTCCTTCGCTGCCGACCACCCACCCCGTCGTTTGATTAATAAAGAAAACATCGTTCAAAACCACATCCGGTGCGTCCGTCAGTCCGCGAGATGGCGTTTGCAGCACCCACGAGCGTCCGCCATTCGTGGTGCGGTAAATGCGATTTCTTGTGGGAGTAGTATTGTAGCCGTGCCGTATTCCCACCGTCCAGCCGTTTAGCGAATCCACGAAGTGAATACCCAGCAAACTATCATTGCGCGTCGGTTCGGAGAACGAAAGCGGCTTCCATGTTACTCCGCCGTCGTCGGTGCGGGCTACTCGGCTATACCAGCCCGCAGCAAAAGCAGTACGCTCATTCACCGCCGAAACTGCACGATAGAACTGCCCTTCTTGCACGACCGTATCGCGCTGAAGTTTGTCAATCGTCCAGAGTGCGCCGCCATTGGTGGTGTGATTCATCAAATAATTTCCAACCGCCAGAACGCTTTGCTTGCCCGTTACTGCCAGGTCGGTGAGGATGGAAACACGGCTCGTACTTACTTGCTGCCACGAAATGCCGCCGTCGGTAGTGCGCCAAATAACGACGTGTTCGCCGTTAATCGTTGCGCTGGGGAAAATTCGTGTTGTGATTGCCCAGCCATTTTGCGCATCAGAAAAAAAGTAATTAGCAAGGAAGCCATTCACAGGAACAGGAAAATCGTTGGAAAGCGTCCACGAGCGCCCACCGTCTGTCGTGCGGTAGAGCTTCGTATTGCCGGAACTCACCCAGCCGACATTTGCATTGACAAAGCGAACAGTCGTAAGATCGTCGGTGGTATCGGCGGCAGGAACCCGTTGCTGCGTCCACGTCTGCCCGCCGTTAGTGGTCGTAATAAGCGTGTTGTTTTCACCCGTAGCCCAGCCGATTTGCGGGTTGATGAAATGGACATCCCGAAAGCCAAAACTTTTGTCAACAGGAACATTCGCTTTCGTCCATGTTTGACCACTATCATTGGTAGAAAAAATGCCGTCGCGGGCTGCTGCAAAGCCAATCTGCGGCGTAACAAACTGCACGTCATTCACGGTATTGGGCGACGGAATACGCTGCTGCGTCCACGTCTGTCCGCCATTTGTGGTACGGTAAATGATGCCACTGCTGCCAGCACCAGCGCCGTTTAGCGAATCCACAAATGACACCGAACTTGCGAACACTTGATTACTTTGGAGCGTCCACGAGCGCCCGCCGTCTTGCGTTGCGTACACACCTCCGCGTCCGCGAGAGCTAACCGCCCATGCACGTTGCGGATTCACAAAAAAAACATCCGAGAAATCAATAAAAGCGCCGCTTCGAGCCGCTTGCCACGTCAAGCCACCGTCATCGGTGGTGATGATATTGCCTCGCTCACCAACCGCACAGCCGCGCAGGGGAGAGGTGAAAAACACCGCCCGAAGCACCACGCCGCGATACGAAAACGAGGAGTCATTGTTTGACTGCGGGAGTGGGCTTTGCTGTTGCCACGGAGTGAGATTTTGTGGGGGTTGCGAAAGAAGCGATTGCGTGAGCGAAAAACTCAGAAGCGCCGCAAAAGCGCATAGAAGCGTGAAGACTCTAAGCATGACAAAATTTCCAATAGACGAATGCGTGAAATGGACTGCCAAACGGCACAAGATAGCACAGATTTTTTGAATTGCAAAATGGTCTGTCGGCAAAGAAGATATTGACTGTCCTTAGCCTAACAAAAAAGCCCGTGCTACAAATGCAGCACGGGCTTTTTGCGAGAGAAGCAAATTTTATGACTTCTTGCGGTCGTATTTGCAGCATTTTTTGAGTCCGTCGTAGGCAGCATCGGCAGCTTTGACGTTTTGAGTGTCATAGCCGGATGCAGCGACTTTCTCTTCGATTTTTTTCATCGTAAGTTTGCTGTCGTCATATTTCACATCCAGCATTTTCGACTTTTTGTCCCACGAAGCAGACGTAACACCGTCAACGCCTTTAAGTGCGCCTTCGATGGTCTTTTTGCACATCCCGCAATTACCCCACACTTTGACACTTTCTTTTTTCTCAGCAGCAGTGCTAAGAGTGGAAAGCGCAACAATACTGATGGCGCAAAGAGCAGCGAGACGGAAAAGAGATGTATTTTTCATTGTTCAAAAAAAATTGGGGTACTTAAAACTGTGTTTTCTACAAGGTTTGATGCGACGTATGGCAAAAAGGTTGTTTGCTTTTCGCACAAATTCACGTTGCAAAAATACAAAAAGAATGGTAGCTTTGCAATCTGTATGGCAGTAACTAATTCTTACGCGCTTTTTAAGCATTCGCCTAAGCGTCCGCTTACCAAGCATCTGCCATACGTCCACACGCAAACCGGGGTGCCTACCCCGTCAGCAATCAATCTTGCTGCCGAAGAGTAGGCTGAGATTATACCCGTTGAACCTGACGCGGTTTGTACCGCCGTAGGAAGTTTTCGCGGTTCTGACGGAAACGCTCAGATTTTTTACCCGCCGCATCTTCTCTTCGATTCCCCCAGATTCGCTCTCGAGCTTTAAGCTCAGGTTTGCTGTGGTTTATGTGTTTTTTCACACCTAAACCCCAGATGTCCTATGACTTTTTTTGCAAAATTTGTTGCTTTGGCGAGGATTCCCTCTTCGCCGATTGTCCGATTATGGATTGCTCGCTCACAGACAAGAATGTCTGTGCTACTAATACTTTTCTTCTGCTGTGTTTTCAGCGCAGCACTTTCCTCAGCGATTGCTCAAACACTGCGCGGAACAGTCACCGATAGCGAAGGGCGCTTCATTGAAGGTGCTCGCGTGACTGTGCAAGGAATAAAACAAGGCGCAATCACCGATAGCAAAGGACGGTACACCATTGCCCTCACGCAAGGCTCTTACACGCTTACCGCATCATACCTGCGTTTTGCAAAAGTCACGAAGGAAGTAATCGTACCTGCAAACGGCATAGCTACGCTTGATTTCGCTTTTGCTGAAGCAGGTATTTTGACCGAAAATGTTCTTGTGCAATCTGTTCGTGCGTCAGAGAATGCACCCGTTGCTCAGACGACGATTTCGGCAGCGAAGATTGATGCGCTGTTCTTGGGGCAAGACCCGCAGTATTTGCTTGAGAAAGCCGCTCCGTCTATCATTGCATATTCCGAAGCAGGCACGAATTTCTCGAATTATGGCACGTTTCGTCTGCGCGGCATTGACCAAACCCGTATCAATATGACGCTGAACGGCGTTCCGCTCAATGATATGATTGACCAAGGCGTGTTTTTTTCCAACATCACCGATTTCACGAACAGCATCCGTTCCATGCAGGTACAGCGCGGTGTGGGCGTGAGCGGCAACGGCACATCTTCTTACGGCGGCTCTATCAATTTTGAAAGCCTGAATCTGCGCGATGCCAAGCCCGGAGCAGAAGTGCAGCTTGGTTCGGGGTCGTTCAACCTCTTTCGCGGGAGCGCTGAAGTTCGGACGGGCATTATGCCAAATAACATTTCGATTTATGCCAAATACACGACATTTTCCACCGACGGCTACCGCTATAACACTGGCACAAAAGCGCAATCGGCGTTTGTTTCCGGCGCATATTTTGGTGAGCGCGATATGGTGAAAGTGACGGGATTTTTCGGCAGAACGCAAAATGGGCTTGGCTACTTGGCTGTACCCAAGCCGCTTATAGACCGCGACCCGCGCACGAACATTGGCGACGCAAGCGACCGTGACGACTTCGGGCAACAATTTTTGCAAATTGAGTATAGCCGAGCACTCACGGGGCGAATGACGTTTGCAGCGTCGGCATACTACGGCGGCGCGGGTGGAGATTATTTCGTGGGATTCCGCGACACCGCGCAAAACCTGACGCAAATCAACTATCCCTTGCGCAATGACCATTTCGGCGCACTTGCTTCCCTCTCCATTCTGAGCGATGACAACGCTCTGGAAGCCACCTTTGGCGTTCATGCCTACACGTTTTTGCGACGGAATTGGGAAACGCTCATGCCCGATTACACAAGCAATTACTACGATGACCGCACGGTAAAAAATGAAGCCAGCGCTTTTGCGAAAGCAAGTTACCGCTTGGGCGCACTGCTGCTCTATGGCGACGTGCAAGCGCGGGCAGTCGGGATGAGCTTTACGCCGGACAAACGCGCGCTGACGACTGTTCCCGCCATCCCCACGCAGACATGGTTTTTCCTGAATCCCAAAATCGGCGCAACATTCAATGCCTCAGAAAACCTCGATGTCTATGCTTCCTTCGGGCGCACGGGACGCGAAGCAACACGATTCGATATGCTCGGCTCAACGCAAATTGTGGATGGTAACGTCAATGTTTTGCTCAAACCCAACACTGTGCGTCCGGAGTTCGTGAACGACCTCGAAGGCGGTCTGCGCTTTCATGGAAACGTCTTGCAAGCACAAGTCAACGGCTTTTATATGCAGTTCACCGATGAAATTGCCGCAATCGGTGAATATATTCCGCAAGGATTTGTGCAGCTTCGCAAAAATGTTCCCACAAGCTACCGTGCGGGCGTGGAGGTGGAGGGCGATGTAGATATTGTCGAAGTCTTACGCCTAAGTGCAAACGCAACATGGATGGCTGCTGCCATTAGCGAATACGCGCCCGATAACCTTGGCACACGCGAAGTCTATAAAAATGTTCGCCCCGTACAAACGCCAAGCATCATGGCAGGTGCTACGCTGGAATATCACCCCGTAGAAACGTTGAGCATAGAAGCACACGGGCGCTACGTGGGCGAATCATTTCTGGAATTGACCAATAGTCGTGATTTTATGCTGCCTGCGTTCTTCGTTATGGACGGGCGCGTTACGTGGACGTTCTTGGCTGAACACCGCATCAACATTGCTGTTCACAACATTTTTAACGCACTGTATTTCACCAATGGCGGCGTAACGGAATTTGACGGTCGGACAGTTCCGGCATATTTCGTGCAAGCACCACGCAATCTTGTGGCGACGCTGCATTTGAAGTTGTAGAGCTGATTACTGGTTTTTGAGAATAAGCATCTCGTCAGTAATTTTGGAACCTGAGTACAAAAAATCTGTTTGGCGCAGACTGAGAGCCGCGCTCACTTGTCTGCGCCTTTTGCGAAAGCCCTGTTGATTGTAACGACAAGTAACTTTTTTCCATAGCTTGTGTTATTGAAATACGGAACCCCAACATCGTTTGACTTTTGCTCCACCG
>JANYDO010000306.1 GCA_025363605.1 Candidatus Kapaibacterium sp. | reverse complement strand
CGCAACGAAGAGCTTGCTACCGCATATGCTCAAAATGAACGTTTACTTCTGAATGTACTTCCCGAAGCAATCGCCATTCGCATGAAGGCGGGCGAAACGACCATTGCCGAGCGTTTTAGCGATGTAACCGTTATGTTTGCCGATATTGTGGGCTTTACTGAACTTTCCGCACAGAGGTCGCCGGAAGAAGTCGTGGACATTTTGAATCGCATTTTTTCCGCTTTCGACATCTTTTCGGAACAGTACAATCTGGAAAAAATTAAAACTATTGGTGATGCGTACATGATTGTCGGCGGTGCGCCCAATCCCTGCGACGACCATACTGAGTCAGTTGCGCGGCTTGCACTGGAAATGCACGAAACGGTAAGTATTCTCTCGCGCAGCATGGGGCTTGACCTCGCCATTCGCGTCGGTATGCACACCGGAGCCGTAGTAGCGGGCATAATAGGGCAGAAGAAATTTACCTATGACCTTTGGGGCGATACTGTGAACACGGCTTCACGTATGGAGTCGCACGGAGAAGCAGGGAAAATTCATTGTACCGAAACCGTGATGGAGCGCCTCGCGGGGCGGTATATTTTTGAAAAACGTGATGCAATGGAAATTAAAGGGAAGGGGATGATGAACACGTATTTTCTTGTGGGCGAAGCGTAAACCTCCTTGTGCCAAAGCCTTACCACCCCTTCTCAGCCGCGTCAAAGCAAGTATATTGTGCATTTCGCCCCAAATTTATGTCGTTTCGCCCCAAAATTCTTTCTCTGCGATAAGGATTCAGTATATTCGCGCAAGTGGGCAGTTCACGTCTCGTGAAATGTGTTCATGATTTTTGGAATTTTTCTCTTTTTTGAGACTGTTCATGCCGCGAAAATTTTCTATACCGCTCACAATCTTTATTTGCCTTGTTTCGGTTTTCCTAACAACGGCTTGGAATCTTCATGCGCAGCATAGAATAACCTATTCCGGTCGGTTTTTAGCTACGGCGTATTCGGTGGACGACGGCTTACCGACAAATCTGGTGAAAGATGTGCAGCAAGATAAACGCGGTTTTATGTGGTTCGCCACCGATGCAGGATTGGTGCGCTTTGACGGTTATCGTTTCCAAACCTTTACCCATAATCTTCCCAGCCCCTACATTAAAGCGCTGACTCTTCTGAGGAATGGTCAGCTCTTGGCTGCGACGGATATGGGTTTAGTAGAAATTGTTTCCGAAGCAGATTCGGTGCTTATTCGCCAGATTATCGGCGGCAATGCAGAGGAGCGCGAGGGATTACTACACTACCCAAAAGAAATGTTTGAAAGCACTGATGGCTCTCTTTGGTTTGCCGAGCAGCAAGCCGTTGTGCGTTTGACAAACGGTAAATTCAAACGCTATCATTTTCCTGAGAAGTGCCATTCTCGTAATGCAGTTGTTTCGTTCTACTTTGCAGAGGATAGCGCCAGAGCCTTGATGCTTACTGCTAATCCGGGGTACTGCTATCGCTATAATCCTTCACGAGACAGTTTTGAGGAAATCATGTTGCCGCAGAATTATGGAGCATTTGCCCATATTCAGGCGCTTGGCGCAGGTGATGTGCTGATTGGTGCAGAAAAAGGTTTGCTCAGGATTCGTTTACCATCTCTCAATGCAGAAGTAGCACAAGATTCCGCTATTAAACCACTTAGTGTGGTTTATACACCGATTCTTTCCAGCATCAATCGCATTTCTGCTCTTATGCTTTCCCGCAATGCCTATTCTCACCCGTCCGGCATTGTTTCCCGTGAAGTGTTTGTCGGAACGTGGTATGATGGGGTGTTTGAGACCGACACGACGCTCAACGGGATTACGTTCTTGCCAAACATAGAACCTCAGCGTGTCAAAAATTTCTTTGAAGATACCTCTGGAAGCCTCTGGATATGCGGTGACCAAGGTGTGATAGCACTTACACCTGCTCTGGCGCGACGTGTGACGGGTATCGAAGATAAGGCTCCCGATATAAAAGCAATCTCGCAAGCACCTGACGGCTCAATTATTACTATCACCGGACAAAGCGCTTATCGTGTTCATCCGGTATTCACGACGGCAAAAGGGCTTTTTGACAAAATGTCGGTTTCGGGTGAACTATTTGCGGTGTATGCCGATAAACAAGGCGGCGTATGGTGCGGCTCGCTTTCGGGACACTTGCAGTACTGGCGCAACGGTGTTGTCGAACGGAGTTTTCTCATTAGTATTCCCGGTTTGTCGGAGCGCGGTATTTACTCACTTGCCGAGGATAATGACGGTAATATCTGGGGATGTTTCTACAATGAGCAAGCGTCCGTATTTTGTGTGCGCAAAAGCGGTGCTGTCCACTATTACGGTGCTGAACGTGGCGTTACCCGAATAATGCAGGTTATTCGTAAAGCCTCCGATGGTACGCTCTACACCGGTGCTATCGGAACGCCCGATGAATACTTGTTTCGCTACAATGCCTCCGAAGACCGATTTGAGAATATCAGCAAACCATTCGAGAGCGGCGGTCTGATATCGATTACCGTCAACGACCTTGCTGTTTCGCCCACAGATCCTCGTTTGATATACTGCGCTACTTCGTTTGGTTTGGTTACCGTTGATTCAGAAAAAGCAACAATGCTTGTTTTCGATGCTGAATTTAAGGGCAATGTCTGCAAAGCTATTGCTGTCGAGAAAAGCGGCGTGGTGTGGCTTGGCACTGACTTGGGATTGCTTCGGCACTTCAAGGGTACGACTACGCTTTTCCATCAAGCATCAGGCCTGCGTTCACGAACAATCGCCTATCGAGGGCTTATGCTGGACGAACGTGAATTGCTGTGGGTAGCCACTACGAA
>JANYDO010000261.1 GCA_025363605.1 Candidatus Kapaibacterium sp. | reverse complement strand
CATTTAGAACCCCTTTTCGCGTATTACTACGAAAACCTCATGTGTCGGGTGCAATAAACTGGACAGACTGGGAGTTTATTGCCATTACAAACTCTCACGGTGTTGTTTCGGAAATCCAATGCGTCGGACACAATATTACGGATAGGGTTAAAGCAGAAAACCAGCTTTTGCAGAGCGAAGCAAATTTACGGGCAATTATGGATTCGTCTATTCAAGCATTCTGGCTGGTGGATAAAGAACTACGAATACAGGCTTTCAATAAAGCCTCAGCTCAAATTGTTCAGGATTCGCTGGCACGAGAGATTGTAGTGGGCGATTCAATTCTCAATTACGTCCGTCCAGAACGAAAGGAGCTTTTTATCGAATCTGTACACAGCGCTTTGCAAGGCGAAGCCGTTATTTACGAAGAGTATTTCCAATCTACAAATGGTGAGGAACAATGGGCAGAACTTATGTACCTGCCCACGTACGCTGCCGATGGAACTATTATCGGCATCACCCTCAGTACGATTAATATCACCGAGCGTAAACTAGCATACCAAGAGCTTGCAAAAATGAACACGACGCTTGAAGAGCGCGTTGCAAAACGCACCCACGAACTATTGCTTTTGAATAAGGAAAAAGATGAATTTCTAGGCATCGCCGCACATGATCTTAAAAATCCACTCGCCGGTATTCTTTCGAGTGCAGAACTGATGGAACGATTTTTTCCGAATGAGCAAACGCAACGTTTTACCGGTATGATTATTAGCGCCAGTAATCAAATGCTGGATATTATTACCAATTTACTGGACGTGAATCGGATTGAAAGTGGTATGCTCAATCTTCATTTTGAACCTGTCCATTTGGAAATACTGGATAGAATCGTTGAAGAATATCAATCTCGTGCCACAGAAAAAGGGATTATCCTTCGTTATACAGCGCCTGAGCAAGATACTGCGTGGGTGCAAGGCGACAAACAATGTCTGCGCCAAATTTTCGATAATCTTATTTCTAACGCCGTGAAATATTCTCCGCAGTGGAAGAATGTGTGGATACGGGTTCTAAGCAATACTTCTGATAACGCCCGAACTATACGTGTGGAGATTCAAGACGAAGGACAAGGATTATCTGAGCAGGATAAGAAAAAACTTTTTGGTAAATTTGCCCGACTCTCCGCGCAGCCCACGGGCGGAGAAAACTCTACGGGCTTGGGCTTATCCATTGTGAAAAAATTAGTGGAGATGCATAACGGCAAGGTCTGGTGCGAATCGGAAGCCGACAAAGGTGTACCGGGCGCAACGTTTATTGTGGAATTGCCATCGGTAGAAATCACAACCCTTTGAGTACAGTAGGAATTTTGTCGCATATCGGAGAAAACTGCAGAACAATCTCACGACAATCAACAAGAGGAGAACCATTCTATGTCGCAACAGAACCAAGCGCCAACGTCACCTTCTGAGTACGCGCTTTCTATTGATGGGCTGACAAAATCATTCGGAAACTTCCGTGCCCTCGACAACCTCCGACTTTCCGTTCGCACCGGCGAGGTACACGGATTTCTTGGTCCCAATGGCTCCGGCAAGACCACCACCATTCGTGTTCTTTTGGGATTGTTGCAAGCTGATGCAGGAGAAATATCTCTGCTTGGCGGCAACCCATGGCGTGATGCTGTTTCCCTGCACCGCCGCATTGCCTACGTTCCCGGCGACGTGACGCTGTGGGCAAATCTTACGGGCGGCGAAATCATAGACCTCTTGGGGCGTTTGCGTGGTGGATTAGACGCAGCGCGAACATCTGCGCTATTGGAGCGATTCGAGCTTGACCCACGCAAGAAAGCACGGACGTATTCGAAAGGAAATCGCCAAAAGGTAGCGCTCATCGCTGCCCTTGCGTCGAATGCGGAATTGCTGATATTGGACGAACCAACCTCAGGACTCGACCCACTGATGGAAGCGACGTTTCGGGAATGTATTGCTGACGAGCGCAAGCAAGGGCGTACCGTTCTTCTTTCCAGTCATATTCTTGGCGAGGTAGAAGCTCTCTGCGACCGCGTCACTATTATTCGGAACGGTAGAACGATTGAATCGGGTACGCTTGCCGAGTTACGACATTTTACGCGTACTGCTGTTTCCGCCGAACTGCACACCACACCGGACGCACTTGGCAGCATGAACGGCGTTCACGACATACAAACCGACGGACATAATGTTCATTGTACGGTGGATAGTGCCGAACTTGGTGCCGTCCTCACCTACTTGAGTTCGTGCGGGCTGCAAAGTCTCACAAGTCGCCCACCGACGCTGGAGGAATTATTTTTGCGGCATTACCAGCACGACCCATCCGGCAAAGAGGAGCAGCCATGAAGACATCAACGCTCCACCATTGGACGGGCACACTCGCTCTCATTCGTCTCATTCTGCGCCGTGACCGTTTTATTCTTCCGCTATGGATTATTCTAGGCACAATCTTAGCACCCGGCACAGCATCAAGTTTTGCGGCTCTCTATCCCGACGAAATTTCGCGGATGATGTTTGTCAAATCATTTGCCAGCAATCCCACCGTAACGGCTATGCTGGGAGAAGTCCAATCGTTTAGCTTGGGCGGTCTTGTTGTTTGGCGGTGGAGTGTCGCGGGCATTTTCGTTGTCAGTCTGGCAAACATTCTCACGATTATCCGCCACTCTCGCAATGAAGAAGAAACTGGCCGCGCCGAACTTGTCGGCTCGGCAGTCGTTGGGCGTTTTGCGCCGTTGTCTGCCGTTCTTATTGTTACTCTCTGCGCCGACATTCTCTTCGGCGTGATTGCGTCGGTGGAAGTAATGCAATTTCAGCAGCCAGCCGCAGGCTCACTCGTTCTCGGACTGGCAGTGGCAGGAGCGGGATTCTTTTTTGCGGGCATTGCGGCAGTTGCCGACCGACTTGCAGCAAGTGCACGGGGAGCACGCGCAGCGGGCGGTATATTCATCGGCGCAATGTTCGTTGTGAGTATGGTCGGTAATTTGTATCCCGAAAGCATTCTTTCATGGTGCACGCCCTACGGTTGGGTTCGCCACACCCATCCCTTTGCCGGAGATGATATTGGCACGTTGTTGCTTTTTATTCCTGCCGTCCTTCCTCTGATAGTGGCAGCATTTTTTCTTACTGCGCGGCGCGACATCAATTCCGGATTATCTGGATTATCCGGCTTTACTTTTTTTTCCTCTTCGCGTGGTGCCGAGCATCACCCATTCATTCCGAAAACAATGAGTTGGGCAGTACAGAGCCCACTTGCCTTGGCATGGCGACTGCACCGAACACCACTCATCGCATGGCTTGTCGGCTATATGATTATTGGTGGAGTCTTTGGCGTTGTGGCGGATGTTTCTTCGGCACAACTCATGAAAAGTCCTCTTCTGGCTCAAGCCTTCAGCCGGGCTGGGGGAACAACCGCCAAGCCCGGCGACCTGCTCTTCACAATGAGTTTCATGTTTCTTGGCGAGGCGCTCTGCCTCTTCGTGATTTCCACCGCTCTGCTCTTACGCGCCGAAGAAGAAAGTGGTCGTGCCGATATGCTCTTGGCAACGTCCGTCGGTCGTACTCGCTGGGCGCTGAGTCATATTTTTTGGATACTTGTCGGCTCGACGTGTATTTTCGCTGGATTCGGTGCTTCTGCCGGATTGAGTTCGGGGTGGAATTCAGGAGATAGTACGCAAGAAATCCTTCGACTTACGGGTGCAGCCCTCGCGTATCTGCCGGCACTTTGGGTATTCGGCGGTTTTACGGTTGCACTCTTCGGATTGATTCCGCGTTTTGCTGTTGGTGCTAGTTGGTCGGCGTTGGCGCTTTCTTTTTTCCTTGATATGACGGGCGAGTTCAAGCAGATTTCCTCGTTCCTGCTCAATATTTCGCCCTTCACGCACGTACCGAAAGTGTTGATGGGAGAAGACTTTGCTCTCTCCACTGCCGGATTAGTTGGGACTGCCATTCTGCTCACGGCAATCGGTCTCGTGGGATTGCACAAGCGCGACGTTGGTTAAGGAATCACCCGATGACAGCCCGCCCCGCAAAAGCGGGAAGCGGACAGTCAATGAAAGTCCTATCCTTCTTCAAAACAGAAACTCCTCAATCGAATTCACCACTTCGATTAAGGAGTCTCCATACCTAATTACAACATTACAAGCGCACTTCAAAACTTAAAAAGATGAGGCTGCCGGCAAAATTATTCACGCCAATATACTGCGTTGTCACCTGTTCATTCAGTACAACCCAGCGCCAATCTACCATTACCGCCAAATTTTTGATGATTTGGTATTGCGCCTGCCCGTGCACTGCCATGAAAGAATACGGACCGCCGACTTTGGAATAATCAAGAGTTGGATTCGCCGCAGTCAGACGCAAATCCGGTGTCATCTGACTTCCGCCCGTTGCGCTGATGAGCGAAATTCCGCCCATGAGGTGAAGATTTGGAATGGCATCGGTAATAATCGAAGCGTCGAGATACCGATTGATAATGTTATCGGAAATCAGCACCGTGAGCGAATCACCAAAGGGCGGTGTTGGGAAAATCACTGCCCCGCGAGTAAAACTTGCGGGAAGCGAAAACATCTGCTCACGGTATTGCCCCGTTACCAAAAATCGCGTTTTGTCATTGAGCGTATAGCCCACCGATGCTGTCAGCGACGAAAATTGATTGTTCAACTGCAAATCTCCGCGCACCGCTGGAACCATGTTCGTGTAGGTGCTTTGGCTTTTGCTCACGTCCCAACCGAGGCTAAAACTGAGGTCTTCCATCGGGACAATCTCAGCCGTGACGTTGTAGTTTGTGCGCACATCCGGCACAAGGCGTGTGTATTGAGAAGTTTCGGTCGAAGTTCCTTCCAAATACGCATGACTTGTGGTGGTCTGCAAGCGTCCCCGCAGACGAATCGCCGAAATCGGGCGGTAGTAGAAGCTAAAGAACGGCGAGAGCGTTGCGGTTTGCTTCGACAAACTTGCTGCCGCGCCGCTATCCAATGCGCCATCGCTCAAAAGTCTCGACTGAGGTGAGCGCAGGTAATACTGCACTCCGGCGCGAAGATTGAGGCTGGACATGGGCGAAAAAACCAGTTGCGGCGAAAGAAGATGCCCAGGAACGGTATAACGAAAATCCGTCACCAGTTGTTTGCTGCCGTCGCGTGCGGTCTTGACGTAGGTAGGCGCAGTCGTAGCGGAGGTGTCAATGGCAATGGTATATTTTCCCGTCGCTTCTTCTTTATTGGATTCGTACCGATACAGCAGAGTCACCTGCCATTCATTATTCAGCACTGCCGTCGCAAGCAGCGAAGCGTTTAAGCGTTCAAAGGTTTGGTCGGTGGTGCCATTTTGTGTCGTTCGGTATGCCCTCAGAGCAGTACTGGTGGATGTTCGGCGAATAAGTCCCTCCAGCGAACCCGCGAGTGTGGACGACCCGCTCAATTTTTCATACTGTGCGTTTGCCGTCAGCGACAACCACGAAAAAGGCTTGGTGACGATTTCGGCAAGGAAATATGGCGTTGTGCTTGTGCGTTTTTCGCTCCATGCCATACTGAGAAGTGCTTCATTACGAAGATTGAGTCCTGTTGTTCCCAAAACATTCGGAATGAACGACGTAGCGCTTGGGCGGAAGTTCAGCGACGTGAGGCTTGTCGGCGAGTAGGAAATATCCTGCGAAAAGGTACGATAGCCACCGCCAACAATAATTGTCGCCGAGGCGGGCAAGTATATTTTCACGTTTCCGGAAAAATTATTTGTCCAGTCGTTGCGTGGGGTCGTCATCCAGTAGAAATTATCACGGCTGTACGACCCGATAGAACCATTGAAGGTTGCGCCGACCGACGCAGCATCGGCTCCCTCGCTGTGCGGCGAAAACGTTGTGGTCATATTGCCCGAACGCCCACTACCGGCGTAGCGCAACTCAAGACTGATATTATCTCCAAGCGGTAGCGCGAGCGAAGCGTTCAGCATTTCGCGGCGCATATCGAATTTGTGCAAACCGGTGTACAGCGAATCGTTACGGTTCAAGAAATAATCAGCCTTCGTGTACGAAATTTTCAAGTCGTACCCTTTGAATTTCCGCAATCGGAGCATCGCATTCGTGAAGGGGTCGCCGATGCCGCTTGCCGTCAGGTACATTTCGTCGAAAGCGCCTTGCCGTCCAGCAAGCTGTTCGCCGTAAAGGTTGACATCGCTCAGGCGAATTCCGGAACGCAGATTATACGCTTCGTAATATCGCTGCGCAGCCCATAAGTCGCTTCGTCCGTCCAGTCCATTCGTATTGGTGAGGCGATACCCCACAAGCAGGCTTCCTGAAAATTGGTAATCACCGACGGTGATACCGGGCAAGGGATTTTCTTGCGCTTTCAGGCTTGGTGCGAAACGTGCTGAGATTCCCACGATGACAAGTGTAGAGAGTATTGCGGCAGAAGAGCGAGAGCTAAGGAGCAGCAATCGGTGAACGTGTTGATACGGTTTCATAGTATTTCCCTCCTTTACTCTGTATAAAATGCGTTGGTATTAGATCCGTGAATTTCGGTGTGACAGCGCGTACAATCGCCCGATGTTTGCAAGCCGGCACGTCCGTGCGGAACGCCTGCGGCACTTTCGCGGGAATGGCAGCTAACGCAGAGCGTCCGTGCATCGCCGAGTTTGAGCATATTGCGATTGGGCGAGCCGTGCGAATCGTGGCACGACATACAGCCGTCGCCCAAGCCTAATTGCGCACCGTGCATAAACACAAATGGTCCGCGTTTGTCTTCGTGGCACTGCACGCAGACGGCGACGTTATCACCGCGTAATTGTTTGTTGCGGTCGGTTCCGTGCGGATTGTGGCAGCTTGTACATTCCATCGTACCTTCGCGCAAGCGATGATGAACGGTTTGAGCAAATTGCACGCCTTCGGATTTATGGCAAGACAAGCATAGTTCAGACTGATTCCCTTTGTGCATGGAACTCAGTCCTTTGCTTGCCATAAGCGTCTTGTGTTCTTGACTTGGGTGCGCCTCGTGGCAGGTCACGCAGGTCACGCCTGCTCGTG
>JANYDO010000244.1 GCA_025363605.1 Candidatus Kapaibacterium sp. | reverse complement strand
GGCGCATAACGACTACAAGCAAGTTGATTTCGATGTTCCGCTCTCCTTGTCCGACAAAGTTGCCGAAAAACCCTCTCGTCTTCGCACATTCTTCAGGAGAAATAGCAAATGAAATGGCTTAATACCGACATCTACTCGTGGTTAGAGCTAGGACTGGTACTCGTCTCGACGATTGGCTGGGTCGGAACATATATGAGCGTCATTCGGCACGAGAAAAAATATGGCTTTGTAGAAATGCCGTTTTTTATTGCGTGTGGGAACTTAGTGTGGGAGTTCTTGTATAGTTGGACATACGCACAGCACATCAATTTAGGGTTGTTGTTCGTCTGGGGAACGCGGGCGTGGTTCTTTCTGGATGTGTACATTTTTTGGCTCATGCTGAAAGATAACGGCAACGACATCCAAACGCCCATCATCCGTAAGTATTATCGCCCGATACTGGCAATTTTGCTGGTAATATGGTTCTGCCTCATCTACGCTATCGCCGAAACGGGACTAGACAATATCCCCTTTATGAGCATGGCGCAACCGATTGGACGCTTAGGCGGCTTCTCGGCGTATATGCTGAACTTTGGCATTTCAATGCTCTATATTATTCAGTACCTCCAGCGCTACGAACAATTACCGTTCTCGAAGGCAACGGCATGGCTGAAATGGTTCGGCACGGCGTGTGTTACGGTTTTTTTCTTTCTTGCCGACCCGCATAATACCGTGCTTCTCACATTAGCTTCGCTGGTCTTTGTGCTTGATATTTCCTACATTGCGCTGATGTATATTCTGCCTCAGTCACTGGCGCTTCAGCGATCGCCCGCAGGAGCGACTACCGCATGATGACAACACCGATTGAAATAACGAATGAACTTCGCGCCGAACTTCGTGGAAAGCGCATTGGTGCTCTTGACTACGGACAAAAGCGTATTGGCTTTGCGGTCTGCGATGAACTGCACATTATCGCCTCGCCGCGTGGTTTTTTTGCCAGTACATTGAACTTGGTCGGTGAGTTGCAAACTGCTTTCGAGCGGGAGCGTCTCGGCGCGATCATCGTCGGGATGCCCTTCCAGCATGATGACACCGAATCGCCCATGATGCAGGAAATTCACACATTTATTGATGAACTTCGTGAGCAGACCACTCTTCCGGTCTATGTCGTTGATGAAGCCTATTCCAGCCGCGAGGCACGGCAAACGATGATTCACTCCGGCAAAAAAAAACGCCATCGTGCAGAAAAAGGTCGTACCGACGAGGTTGCAGCAGCCTTGATTCTACGAGAATTTTTGCGGGAATTAGAATGAATTTGGAATAAATTTTGCCTTCGGTGCTTGGCAACGTGCCTGTTGGTCAAAATTTTGCGGTAAATCAACATTTTCTTAGTATCTTAATTTTTGCGACACAATTACGTTTTCCTGCACTCTTCCGAAGGTTTTTTGTCCGTATGTGTTCTGTCTTGACACCACGCAATCGTCTTTCTGCTTCCGATATACAAAGCGCTATGCAACGTACTTTTTCAGGTCTTTCGTTGCTGATGTTGTCGGCTGTTGTCGGCTGTGTTCTTACGGGATTAAACGCTTGCGCCCCGGCAGCATTGACAACAACAGCGCAGCGCAGCACGGGACAGAAAAGCGTCAAGCAATCGTCCCCAATTTCTGCATCGGTGGTATCGATGCCGCCTGTGCTTGCCGATTCTTTGCAATATCAGCCCGGCAAAGCCCGTGATTACTACATCAAAGGCGCAACATTGCAAATGCAGGAACGCGCTGCCGAGGCAATTTTAGAGTTTCAGCAAGCGCTTCGCTACGATAATGTTCCCGCCATTCACTTTGCCATAGCGCAAAATTACGTCAAATTGAACAAGCAAGATCTTGCGCTCGAAGAACTCCGCACCGCTATTACGCAAGACTCCAGCTTTACTCTCGCCTACAAACTGCTTGGCGAACTCTACGTGCAGCAATTCCGCGTGGACGAAGCCATCACTGTTTATCAGTACCTTGACTCTCGTACGCCCGAGACGATGAACCGCTTTATGTTGGCGCGTCTCTACGAACTCCGCGATGTTGACAAAGCGATTGTACTCTACAACGTTCTTCTGCAAGAGTCTGACGATAGCGATGCCATGATTTTAGCGCGTCTGGCAGACCTCTATTCACAAAAAGGCAATAGCGCCAAAGCACTGGAATGTCTTGAAAAGCTACAGCAAACCTCGCCCGACAACCAAGCCGTTCTCTTTACGCTCATGGATGCGTATATGTTCCAGAAAAAATATGAGCAGGGCTTACAACTTTTTATTGCGTCTGAATTGATTATTACGGACAATGATGCCGTCTCGCTTGCTGTGCGGTATGCAAACGGTTTGCTCACGAGTTTCGACCAATCGCTTATTGCCCGCACTTGTGCCGACAAGCTCTTGGAACGTCTTGAACTCAAGCACAAAGCAGGCTATGCAACATCATGGCAAGTGCAAATAATGTGCGGTTTGCTGGCGGGGCATTTAGAGCGCAACGCACGGAGTAGCGCCTATTTCGACCGCGCACTCACGCTTTCGGATTCTATTCCCGAAGTACCGTTGCAGATTTGTGCGTATTACTTTCAAAAGCAGCGTGTCGGCGATATGCTCCGCGTCGCAGAGCAAGCCGCAAAGCGCTTTCCGAATAATGGTCAGGTGTATTTTCTCTGGGGCTTGGGTCTTTCCCAAAGCGATAGTGCGGCGCGGGCAATTAGCGTATTGCAGCAGGCCGTAAAAATTGACACGAATAATCTGGATGCGTGGAATCAACTCGCCATTTTGCAGAATTCTACCGGAAACCTTCGCGCTTCCGATGCCGCCTACGAGCGGGCATTGCAGATTGACCCCAATAATGCACTGGCAAACAACAATTATGCGTACTCGCTTTCCGAGCGTAATCTGCAACTCGATCGCGCTCAGACGATGATTGAGAACGCGCTCAAGTCTGAACCCAAGAATCCGTCCTACCTTGATACGATGGGCTGGATTCTCTACCAACGCGGCAACTACAAGCAAGCAGTCAACTATATTCTTCAAGCAATTGATAACGGCGAAGTCAGCGCAACAATCTACGAGCATCTGGGCGATGCCTACCAAAAACTCGGCGATAAGGAAAAAGCCGTCCAAGCGTGGCGCGAAGCACTCCGTAAAGAACCAAACCGTCATTCCGCAAAGGAGCGTCTCTCGAATGGTACAGCAACAAAATAACCTCAGTACCCGACAATTCCTGTATTTGCCTGCGCTAGGGCTCATCGTTGCAAGCATTTTCGTGCTAACGATTGTTTGCGGATGTGCGACATCCTCCACCACGACGGCAACCGTCAAAGGGAAGCGCCCGGCAAATTTTGTTCTGGAACAGGCTTTGGAAAAGCGCTCAAACTTATTGAACGCACTTCGCGCAGAAGGTAATTTGTCCGTAGAAGTGGATGGCAAAAAGCAACAGGCGCAGTTCGTGGGGTCGCTCTACAAGCGAGATTCACTTTTGCTGACCGTGACAGGTCCTTTCAATATTGCCGTTGCAAAAGTCGGTTCTACGCCGGACTTTATGAATTACTACGATGCCCTCAGCAACACGGTGTATCAAGGCGCTCCCAGTCCGAAAAATTTTCAGACGCGCTTAGGTGTACCACTTTCGCATAACGATATTGCGTGCTTTCTACGCGGTGAAGCGCCCGGCGGATTTGCCGGATTCACAGCAGAACCTGCTACGAGCGACAGCGAAGATGTATTTGTGCGGGTGCGCGATACTGTGACTGAGCGCGTTGTCTATTCTCACCGAGCCGAAAATATCATCTCCTTCAAGCGCACGAATAAAAATGGTGAAATACTTATTCACACACGCTTCAGCAACTTCGTCACATCAGACAACGTTAGCGTTCCCCAAGATGCTTTTGTTCTCTTTCCCTCTATCAAAGCCACGTTCAGCGTACAATGCCGAAACGTCGAAGTAAATCTGAAAGACCAGAAGTATAGCTTTCTGCCGCCTTTGGAAGCAAAACGGCGAAAACTCTAACGTTGCCGGATATTCTCTCCTTTTTCGTTTCTAGCGTAGGGTCATGTATGAATCGTATCCTCATTGCGTTCGTGGGTATTGTCATAATGGGTGCAAATGCTTCTATCTCCTACGCTCAACAGCCCCAAAAGACTATTCCCTCTGTGTCTCGACAAAGCCTACGCGTCGTGACGGGTGCGACTGTCGGCACAAATGCAAATATCCTTTCTAGTGGCGCTACACTCCAAATAAACGCCACTCTCAACGCTCTTTCTTCCCAGACTGCTTCACCGCTTGATTCTGCCGCCCAGGCAAAGCAAAGAGCCGACGAAGCCCGCGCCAGTGCAAAAGCTGATTCTGTGCTTCGCGCACGAAGCGGTATAGACACCATTGTTACCTTCGCGGCGCAAGATTCCATCACCTATTCCGTCAAAGGGCGTAAAATGCGCCTTCGCTCTAATGCCTACGTCAAAAACGAAGGGCAAACGCTGTCGGCGGAAATTATTGAATTGTTCTTTGAGCAAGGATATATGCGGGCTGCGAATGCACGAGATTCATCGGGGCGAGTCATCGGAATTCCGAAATTTGTGGATAAAGGCGAAACGTTTTATGGTGCGGAATTGAGCTATAATTTTCGCACAAAGCGTGGTACAATCTCGCTTGCTGAGACGAAACTTGGTGAGGGTTTTTTCTTTGGCGAAAAAGTCAAACGCATTGACGAAAGCACGTTTTTCCTCAAAGATGGCTGCTACACTACCTGCGACAAGACTCATCCGCATTTCTACTTCAAAGCGCCGCGCATGAAGGTCATTGCGCAAGACCGCATCTTTGCTGACCCGCTTATCATCTATTTCAGCGACATTCCTGTTTTTGCTATTCCCTTTGGCTTATTTGTGGAAAACAAGACCGGGCGGCGTTCCGGTATCTTGATTCCACAGGTCTTTTTTGCCAGTGCTATCGGCTCGACCAGCGGAAAGGGTATTGCCTTTGAAAACCTCGGCTACTACTGGGCTATCAATGATAATCTGGATGCGCAACTTACCGGCTCGTTCTACACCAAAGGCGGTTGGCTGTCGAACTTCAAAGGCAGATATGCTTTCGGAAGGCGTTTGAGCGGTAATCTGGATCTTTCTTACGGCATCGGTGGCTTTAGTGCTACCGACCCCCCGACAGAAAATTGGCGCATCGGTTGGCAACACAGTTGGGAAATTACACCGATGACGCGGGTGAGCGGTTCGATAAATCTTAGTTCAAACGGCTATAACCAGCAAACACAGCTCAATATACAACAGCGTTCGCAGCAGACTATTAACTCGCAGTTTTCTATTTCGCACACCTTCGATAACGGTTTGCCGCTTAGTCTCAACTATTCGCGTGTGCAGAACGTCGCAACGGGGTTAATTAACCAGAGTTTGAGTGGCGGCACAAACATTCCGCAAGTTTTTCCTGTGCGCGACCTTACGCGGGCTATTCCGGTGCTTAGTACGCTTATTCCGCCGGATTCGTGGCTGACGGACATTGCTTTTACCTATGCCGTGAATGCGCGGGCTACCCTCGTGAAGCCTGCGGATTCCGTTGCGGGTGAAACACTTGTTGCGGGTGAGCTGCGCCGCTCTCAGGCTCTCAATCCCTTCGCAGCGCGTATTAGCCACTCGCCGAGTATCAATATTGCCCCGAAATTCGGATATTTTGTGCTTCAACCGTCCATTTCCTACAATGAAAACTGGTATTTTCGCCGCATTGCCTTACGAACACCCGTGTACAGCACCAACGGTAGTGTGGGTTTTCAAGACTCAACAGAGCGCGGTTTCTTCCGTGAATACAACATGAGCGCTGGAATTAGCTTAGGCACAACGTTGTATGGCATCGCTAACCCGCATATACTTGGCATTAACTCGCTGCGCCATACCCTGCGTCCGTCTATTGGTATCAGCTATCAACCGAATTTGCAGAATGACCAGAATTTAGCGGGGCGCTACACCGACACGACTGGTAGCAAGGTGCGTAAGGATCAAGGGCAGGAAGTTATTTATTCGCGCTATGTATTGGATGGCGGCAGCACTCCCTTGCCTTTGCAAGCAAACGTGAATTGGTCTATCGGCAATAACTTCGAGGCAAAAATCCAACAGGACACAGCCGAAAAAGTTGTTCAGCTCATGCAAGTAAATATCGGCGGAAGCGTCAATCTTGCGGCGGAGACGTTCAAATGGAGTCCGATTGGCGTGAGTTTTAGCAATACCTTTGCTGATGTTATTCAGTTTTCCGGAAGTGCGAATTTCAGCGTTTATGACCAAGAACTTGATTCCCTGAGTAGCGGTGAAACGCGCCGACTTGTACAGGTGAACCGTTCACTTATAGAGGCAGGCAAGGGCTTGGCACGGCTTACGAACATGAATTTCAATCTCGCCTATCGTCTTGCCGGAAATACCCGCGACAGCAAGCTGCAAGGAGGATTGCAAGCCTCAGGCAGTGCTGCTCCCAAGGACACTACCACCAATCAAAAACAATCGCAAAGCGAGGAAGCGGGCATGGGCGCACGATTCCAGCAGCGTCTTGATAATTCTTACGACCAAGTGGATGTGTTCGGTGAGAACACGCCCGGTTTTCTGCCCTTTGGCTTGGAATGGAGCACGGATATTAATGGCACTTTTAGCTATACGCCCTCGTCCATCCCGAACGGTCCGGCAGCCCTGAGTGCCTTGCTTTCAGCAAATTTGAATTTGGTTATCGAAAAAACATGGCGCTTCACGACCGCCTTCAATGTAGATGTGATTTCGGGGCAAGTGAACTCACCGACGCTGAGTTTGCAGAAAGATCTCCACTGCTGGGATTTGAGTTTTCGCTGGCAGCCTTTTGGCACAACGCAAGGCTATTTCTTCCGTGTAGGCATCAAAACTGGTCAGCTACGCGACGTGCAGTTGACGCGCCAAGACAGTCCGTTTTATCGGTAGGTTTGGTTTGGGGACAATGGTTCTTGCAAAAGATGTCTAAATACAATCCCTTAGGACTTTCGCAAACTGTCCATGTTTGCTGTCATTCCGCGACGCAGGTTGGAATCTATCGAAAACGTGTACACGGCATGGATACCGACCTACGTCGGTATGACAGATGCGATTTGCGAAAGTCCTATCCCTGAATTTTAATTGAACGTTATCCCCATGTAAGCATCTGGACAGTGATTCTTGGAACACAGACAAGTGAGCACGGCGCTCAGTCTGTGCCGCCGAAGCCAGTTCCCATGCCGTAGCACAGACTGAGCGACGCGCTCATCCTGTCTGTGTAGATAGTTCAAGATAATTTCGTTCAACACCTTATTTGATAAGTCTAAAAGTCAATGTCATTAAGTTAAGGCTGAAAACTGCATTAAATCAGCCCCTCTTGACAAAGGGGGCGACGAGCGCAGCGAGTGGGGGATTTGTCGAAAGGCGCATAAAATCTAAATC
>JANYDO010000227.1 GCA_025363605.1 Candidatus Kapaibacterium sp. | reverse complement strand
CAAAGCCCGCGAAGAGTTCTTGAAAAAACTTGTTACGCCCATTACTGAAGAAGGCGTTGAAGTGTTTCCGCCTGTTATTTCCGAAAGCAAGTCGTCACTTGCAATTACCTTACCCGCATAAAACAAGGGGCTTGTAAGTGTTCTAGCACTCACAAGCCCGATTTTTACCCACTTATTAACCGCTAGGTGTTCAAATGAGTTACACCAAAAATATCCTTCTTGACAAAGCTATGCAAGAAGAACCGCACGGCATAGGGAATATGCCGGAGATTCCGACTACTATTTCTCCTGACGAACTCGCCCAGCGCGAGCGTGATTACGCATTGCAAGAGGCGCTGAGTGGTGTCCAAACCATGAAAGAATTTTGGCAAAGCCATCGTAACGATGGCGGCGACCGTGTGAAGATGGCGTTTGTGATGAAATATTGTTCCGAAGTGCAGGAATGGTTCATGTACTTGTACAATGACAGCAACTTTTTGAGTTTTGGTAGTGATGAAAATTACCTGAGTCCAGAGCCGGACTATGACAATTTAGCGCGTGAATTGAACGAAAGCGCGTGGGAGGTGTGCAATGCCTGATTTACTTTCGGCTATCAATGCCGCACGGCGTGACGGTTTTACTGTGGCGCTCAATTTTTCCAGTGTCGCCAAAGCGGGCAAGTGTGAAGTATCCGTGCTTACGCCCTGCACCGCCAGCAATGACTATCATTGTCGGCATCTTTGCTCGTTACTGCTGTGTTCCGTTGATGAAGCCGCATCGCTCATTGCAGGGTTGACACAGTTTCCATGCTGATTCTCTTTTACTCAAAAATTTACTCACAAGCCGCTTGTTATCACGTGCAAGCGGCTTTTCATTAAGGATAAACTACCATGAATACCAAAACGCAAAAACTCGCTCAAGAAACCATCGTTTCCCCAATCTCCGAAGAAACGGCACTTGTGAACACCGCGACGGGCGAAATCATTGAACCCGTGCAAACAAGCGAAAGCGCCGTTACGCGCTTCACACCGTTTCAATCTGCTTTTACGGTTGCGAAACAAGAAGGTATCATTTACACTGTCGGGCATCCGCGCCAGTACCGCGCCGACTGCAAAGCAGGGCAATTCAAAATCGGCGAAAGCGCGATGAAAGGCAAAGAAATGTCGCTGGAAATTATTTCGTATCGCGTCTTTGAAGCCGAACTTTTCAACTACCCGCCTCAATCGTGGCTGGAAGTCTTTTTCGTGGATGCGGAAAACGCGCTGTCGCACATTCTCTTCAAAGGCATTTCGATTGAGAATTTTATCACGCTCTACACCGATATTCTTATCAAACGCCGCTCCATTGGAGAAGGCATCACGACAGGGCGTATGGAGAAACGCAGCAATGACAAAGGCGATTACTACATCGTGGAATTTTCGTGGAAAGAAAACACGCCGGAGCGGGTGCAAGAGTTGGTCGAGTTTACCGAAGCACACGCACTCGTGAACGCTCGTTTTGCTCAACTCTAAACGACAATGACACACGGAAGCCGCTTTGAATCTATTTTGGAGCGGCTTTTTGTGTTTCAAGAAAGGAGAAAATATTATGCACATAGTTGATAGTCAATTCCTCAATCTTCACATACATCGTTTGCAAACCAATCTTGTCGAAGCCTGCTTTGAACACGGCATCTTTACGGCGGAAGAGATTTGCAATAGCGCGGCACTGCGCAAACACAACCGAGAAATATACGAGTGGTGGCTTGTTTCCGACTGGCTCGGAGACCGATTGGGCAAGCACGGTGAGGCGGTTTTGTGCCATGCCTACGGCGTGTGGTGGGGTCGCACCGTAACAGGTCAGCGTATCGCAATGGATACCGTCATTCAAACCATTGCCGCGCCGTACACGCACAGCGAGGAAAGGAGCGGCAGCAATGCACACCTTTGAAAATATTCACACGCTGGACGACCTCAAACGCGCGTATCACGCATGGTGTAAAAAACTCCATCCCGACGTAGGCGGCAATGATGAAGACATGAAGGCACTCAACGCCGAATATCAAACCATGCTCCGGCGCGTGATGCACGGCGATTTCAGCACCGAAGCTGAAGCAAGCGAACTTTTGTATCGTGACAAAATTGCGGCGATTGCGCACTTGGACGGCTTGGAACTGGAAATCATTGGTAAATGGTTGTGGGTTGGTGGCAACACCTACGCACACCGCGAAGCGCTCAAGCACGAAGGCTTTTGTTTTGCGCCCGTGAAAAAGTTGTGGTTTTATCGGGCGCTGGAATACGCACCGCGCACACGTGGCGAAGCACAAGACCTGAACGATATTCGCAAAAAATACGGCAGCGAAAAAGTGTCGCCCGCAGCACGAGTGCTGCACTAAAATTCACGAACTTTGTCACCGCGCCCGCTTGCTTTCGCTTGCGGGCGCATTTTTTTCAAAACTATGCTGGAAGAAATCAACATAACCTCGCTCAAAACATGGCGCACCATGCGGCGAAGCGGCATCGGCGGCAGTGATATTGCCGCGCTCATGGGCGTAAACCCATTCGCCACCGCAGAGGATGTGTACCGCTCGAAAGTGGAAGGCTACGAAACGCCCGAAACCGAACAAATGCGCATTGGCAAACGCATTGAAGCGTTTACTGTTCGCGAGTTCAAACGCTTGAAACCTGAGTTTACCATTCTCAATCCGAAGCGACTCTACAAACGCGACGGTATTTTTTTGGCTACGCCCGACCGCTTGTTATCTGTTGGGAACAGTGAAGCTCACGCGATTCTGGAAATCAAAAACGCTGCCTACTGGTCGAAAGACAAGCGCACAATGGCAACGTATCAGGTGCAGTGGTACTGTTTTGTGCTGGGCATGAAGTTTGGCTATATTTGCGCTCTTGAACAAGGTTGGAAGCTCCACGTGCAGCCGATTGTACGCGATGAAGAACTTATTGAACGAATGCGCGACACGGCACAAATGTTTTGGGAAAAAGTTAGCGAAAAAGCAGAAGTGTTAGAGAAAGTTTAGGTATTGATTAGGCATTTCAAAAAGAAACGGCTTGAAATACAAGATTTCAAGCCGTTTACTGTGCAGAAGGTGGGAGTCGAACCCACACGGGGGTGAGCCCACTGGATTTTGAGTCCAGCGCGTCTGCCGGTTCCGCCACTTCTGCAAGACAGACGATTAGTAAGAAAAAAAACCTCTTTTGCGAGAGGTTTTTGTGGGCAGTGAGGGATTTGAACCCCCGACATCCTGCTTGTAAGGCAGGCGCTCTGAACCAGCTGAGCTAACCGCCCATATTTGTTTCTTGATAGTATCAAATACAGAATTGTAATATAACTGTTTTGCTGCTATATTTGCAAATAAAATTTTCATTTATCCCTCAAAAAAAATTCCATGTCTGCATCATCCTCGCCCTCGTTTTCTCGTAGTGGAATGATTGTGAATGTTTTAAGCCGCTCCGTGCATGGCGGTAAGGTTCACGTTCAGAACGGAAAAATTTCTGCCATTGACTACGATGATAACCACTATGAGACCTATATTCTCCCTGGTTATGTGGATGCACACGTCCATGTGGAAAGCTCAATGCTTGTGCCCTCAGAATTTGCTCGTATGGCGGTGGTGCATGGCACTGTGGGAACAGTCTCCGATCCGCATGAAATCGCTAACGTGCTGGGCGTGGCGGGTGTGCGCTATATGCTGGAGAACGCCCGTAATGTCAATTTTAAGTGTAATTTTGGCGCTCCCTCGTGCGTTCCGGCTACAACCTTCGAGACCGCAGGTGCAGTTGTGACGGCAGCAGATATTCGAGAATTGTTTGAGAAAGACAACTTGAAATACCTCAGCGAAATGATGAATTTTCCGGGTGTACTGTTTCGTGATGAAATGGTGATGGAAAAAATTCGTATTGCGCATGAACTGGGGCGACCGGTGGACGGGCACGCACCCGGACTGCGCGGCGCGGATGCTGAAAAATATATCTCAGCCGGAATTTCGACCGACCACGAGTGCTTTACATTGGAAGAAGCGTTGGATAAAGTAAAGCACGGCATGAAAATTTTGATACGTGAAGGTTCGGCGGCAAAGAACTATGAGGCGCTTCATTCCTTGATTTCCAGCCATCCCCTGATGACGATGTTTTGCAGCGACGACAAGCATCCCAACGACCTCGCCGTAAGCCATATTGACGAAACGGTGCGCCGCTCGGTGCAGAAAGGACATGATGTGATGGATGTTCTGCAATGTGCTTGCATCAATCCCGTGCTGCACTACGGCTTGGACGTGGGCTTGCTGCGTGTGGGGGACGCTGCTGATTTCATTGAAGTAAATAACCTCCGCGAATTCAAAACACTCAGAACATTTATCAATGGTGAATGTGTCGCCGAGAGCGGTCAAAGCCGCATAGAACGAGTCATTGCGCCGCTTCTGAACAATTTTCACTGTTCACCAAAGCACGTAGCGGATTTTCGGATTGCGGTAAACGAGCCGACAAACAATACTGTAACCGTGCGAGTGATTGAGGCATTCGACGGGCAACTTATCACAAAAGAAATACACGAAACGCTGCAAGCAAGCGCTGGGGAGATTCAAAGCGACGCGCAGCGCGATATTTTGAAAATGACTGTTGTCAATCGCTACCAAGATGTACCACCAGCACTCTGTTTTATCAAAAACTTCGGCTTGACGCGCGGTGCAATTGCTTCTTGCGTTGGGCACGATTCTCATAACATTATTGCCGTTGGCACAAGTGACGAAGAACTGTGCAAGGCAGTGAACGCCATTATCGCTTCCGAGGGCGGTATTTGCGTAGTGGATGGCGAAAATACAGATGTGTTGCCGCTTCCCGTTGCCGGTATTATGACGAATGAAGATGGCTACGCCGTCGGCGAGGCGTATTCTCGCATTGACGCAAAGGCAAAGGCACTTGGTTCAAGGCTTCATGCGCCGTTTATGACACTTTCCTTTATGGCACTGCTTGTCATTCCTGATTTAAAACTGAGCGATAAAGGCTTGTTTAGCGGCAATAGCTTCGCCTTTACGCCACTTGTTGTCGAATAATATCCTTTGAGGCACACTATGAACATGGAGCAATATTTTTCGGACATAAAATCTTCATCGAATCAAGGTTTGGTAGGCATTACGGGCGGCATCGGTAGTGGGAAAAGCACTGTTGCTGCGTTCATACGCGAAGCGGGATATACCGTTTTCAGCGCAGACGATATTGCCCGCGACCTCACTAATACGCATCCCGAAGTAAAAGCACGTATCAATGCGACATTCGGAACGATGTATTTGCCGGACGATACGCTTGACCGTATGAAAATGGCGGCATTGGTCTTTGGTACCAGTCCCGAACACGCACAGAACCTAGCGCAAGTGAATAGCATTGTGCATCCCTTTGTCTGGCAAGAAATCGCGGAGAGGGCAAAAGCACGATTTGATGCAGGCGACAGATTTGTGTTCAATGAAAGTGCGTTAGTTTTTGAGACTGGCGCGGATAAATTTTACGACCTTGTTGTGGTCGTGGATGCACCCGAAGATGTCCGTGTGATGCGGCTTGCGGAGGGACGAGGAATTACAGAGGAAGAAGCGCGGCGGCGTATTCAGGCACAACTTTCGGCAGATGAAAAAAGAGCGCGAGCCGGATATGTTATTCATAATCACGGCTCACGCTCAGAGGTTCAGGCGGAAACGAAACGATTTCTGACAGCGCTGGAGCTTGGTTCGGTGAAGATATAGAAAACCGCTCCCGACGCAAAACTCTACGAGGCTTTATTACTTCGGTGCTTGTGGTGGTGCAATTGAGAGGAGAAATTAGCGCAGGAATTTCTTTTCAGCAATCAGATAAATCGGAATGCCGATAGCAGCTATGAGGATAAGTCCTTTAATTGAAAATATTATGCTGATAATGCCAAAAATAATTTTCAAGATAAAGCCTGCTATGACAAATGCACCAATAACTAACGCTATTTTTTTTAAGATTTCCATAGTGCAGATTGCGTAAAAAGGTGAAGAAGAGAAGACAAATTTAGTAAAAAGTACGCCTTGTGTGTACACTTCTATCTAAACGTGCCTCCGTAAGAAAAGTTTCATTCTATGTTATATTCTGTGTTTTATTCCATTACTACATTTTTGCAACGTATGTCGATTCCTTCCATAATAATACGCTCAGACTCAAGAGAAGTTACGCTTCTTGCATCGTTGATGCGGACTTCTTCAAACGATAACCCACGCTCCTCCGTACCGTTACGTAAACTTCTTGTCATAGTTTGTGTATATCTTCTGCTTTCGTGCGGGTTCTTGCAAGCGCAGACCTACCGTGTAGAACGTTTTCAAGATGGTCGTCCGCTTCGGCAAGGAAAATTTCTTATTGGTGCAGGGTGGTCATTCTTGGGTATCGGCTACTCAGTTGACCCACTTGGTTTAGAACAAAATCCACCAATCGCACCGCATCCGGAAGACCCTTCTTTTGGCTTACTCAATTTGACAGGTAGTTTTGGGATTGCAAAAGAGGTGGATTTGGGCATTGAGTTGAGCGGAACTCGTGGCGGGCCGTCTACCGCTTTTTGGGGAAAATGGGGATTCTTGCCGTATTCATCACCATTTCAAATTGCTCTTCAGCCCGGCATCGGCTACTCTGTGGCGGAAATACGGCTTCCGGTGGAAAATACGCTACACCCTGAGCGGCTTCTTCGCTCCAATCTCTTTGTTGTGGATGTTTCTTTGCCTATTAGTTACGACCTCGATAAGGAATGGACGCTGATGATTGCGCCGCATATTATGACTTCGGGCTATAATGCAAGTGTTGGTTGGGATACGACTGCCCCGAATGGTTTGCGCGTGGCGACGCTGGCGCAGACCGAAGCGGGAGGTCTATTCTATGGTGTTACTATCGGTGCAAAAGTTGTACGTCCTTCGCCGGAGTGGTGGCAGTATCTTTTGCCTGTGCCGTTTTGGGCGAGCGGCTCAATGCAGCTTTCGCTTAACTGGCATCAAAGCGGCGCTGTTGCTTTCTCATTTGGCTATCAGCATCTTTTCCCGTCCTTTGGCACGCTTCTGACGACGGTTACACAAGAAGAAATGGATGGCATCGTAAGCGAACGGCAGCAAAAAGATAGCCTCGTTGTGCTACAAAAGCAACAACTCGAATTAGAGCGTACACGCAATGCCCGTGCGCTTTCGGCGGAAATTACGAACGTGAAAGGTATTGGCGAAAATGGAAAAGAGGAAAATAATCCCACACTTCGCATTGAAGAATTTGCATCCATAGAACGCCGACCACTGCTTACTTCCGTGTTTTTTGAACATAATTCTTATGTCATTCCTGCGCGATACAGGAGAGTTCGTTCGGCAGACCGCATGAGCTTTAGCGTTGAAAACGTTGCAAACTTGAGGCTAGTAGAGATGTATCGAAACATTTTGAACATTGTCGGGAAACGTCTTTCTGATAAGCCGGACGCACGATTGACGCTCACCGGCTATACCTCTGGTATAGGCGAAGAAGCAACTAACCAAGCACTTGCAGAACGTCGCGCAAATGCTGTCATGGGCTACCTTGCGGATGTGTGGAAAATTGCTCCGAACCGTATGACCGTTACGATTGGAGCGCCAGCAATGCAGTCGCCTACTGATACGGCAAGCGCTCGTCATGTGGAATTGAGTTCTACCGACCCCGATATTTTGCGGGATGTCGAATCAAATGCCGTGCAGCGCACTGTTTCGCCCACTGCCATTGCCTTTGGATTAGATATAGCTGCGGGAGTCGGCGTAAAGCAGTGGACAATTGAACTGACGCAACTGGAAGACCGAGAGGTGCGAACACTCAAACTGGATAACGGTACGCGCTCGAACCTCACGCAATACGTCTGGAATATCGCCGAAAATCCAGCTTCTATGCCAAGTTCATCGGAAAACGTGGTGGCGCGATTGGAGGTAACCGACATTACCAATCGCGTTGCAGAGTCCTCGCTGGCGCTTCTCCCCGTTGAGTATATTTCGCTGGAGAAAAAGCGTCGTGCTGCTCAAACGGATGTCGTGAGTGATTCGTATTATCGGTGGCTCTTTGGTGAAGATGGTAGAAGTGCTATCAATGCCGATGCGCTTCCATCCTTGAAGTCTTTTTTCAAGCAAGGTTCAAGGCTTATTATTACCATTCCTAATTCTCTCAATACGACTCAAGAGCAGGTTTTTCGTGAGGCAATCCAAGCCGCATCACTTGCTCCAACTCAAATACGCCCCTCAACGGCATCACTTGCTACGCAAACAACGCCCGAAGAGCGCATTTATGCTCGCTGTTTCAAATTTGATTATCTTACACCATATACTGCGAAACAGTAGCGTGAGTCTAATTACCACCACGCAACTGCCGCTCGGAGTCCAGCAAAAAGCCACCGCTTGCAGCAACTATATCGCCTTCGTGCAAGCCCGACAAAACCTCGTATTTGCCGCCAGTTCGCACACCGAGCCGAACAGTCTGTGCGCGGAAGGTTTCTTTGCCACCATCTGTGCCTTCTTGTACCCAGACGATTGCCCCTTTGCCGCTTAAAACCACGCTTTCCTCCGGCACAGTGAGTGCCATCGGAATTTCTCGCGTGATTTCTGTTTCGCTGAACATACCCGGACGCAGCTTCCCGTGCGGATTTGCCGCTTCGATGCGTACCTTCACGGTGCGCGTTTCGGCGTTGAGTGTGGGATAGAGAAAACTCACGCGCCCCTGAAACGTTTCGCTTGGATATGCTGCAAAGCGCATATTAACACGCTGCCCAACGCGGAGTGCGCTGATGTCCTGCTCAAACACTTCGGCAATATTCCACACGGTGGAAAAATCCGCAAGGTCGAAAAGCGTCGCTCCTTCTTGAAGACTTGCGCCTTCCACGATATTTTTTTGCGTTACCGTTCCTGAAGCTGGCGACTGAATAATGACGCGGGTTTGCGGCTCGCCGGATTGGGTAATAGCATCAATTTGAGCATTCGTCATACCAAGCAAAAGCAAGCGTTCGCGGGCTTTCGCAGCAATACCTCGCATACGCTCCGGCTTCGGCGTGTGCGACGACGGAACGCCCTCCGGCTGTGCCTCCTGCAAGACTGCCTGCGCCACGCTTTTGAGTGTCAGCAGGAAGTCGCTTTGTGCCTGTATAAGTGCAGGACTATAGACTTCATAGAGCGGCTGCCCCTCGCGGACGCGCTCACCGGTCTGTCGCACAAAAAGGCGCTCTACTCGCCCACTTACTCTCGCGGTAATTGTTCGCTGCGCTGATTCCGACGGCACTAACGCTCCCGTCAGTGTCAGCGTTTGGGTGATGCGCTCTTTGCTGACGCGAGCTGTGCGAACATCCGCCAACACAAGTCGCTGTGCGCTCAGAGTGAGAATTGCACTGGAATCTGTGACATCCACTCCCATTGCGTCTTCATCTCCGGGCAAGACCAAATCCATTCCACAAATCGGGCAAACGCCCGG
>JANYDO010000210.1 GCA_025363605.1 Candidatus Kapaibacterium sp. | reverse complement strand
TGACGAGGGGCGGCGTAAAAAAATACTTTCCCCACCTTCTGTCTATCGGTCAACGTCTTCTTCCGTGATTCGCTTTGAAGTCTGCGATGAAGGTCCGGGCTTGACCGATGACGACAAATTGAAGCTCTTTGGCAAGTTTGCCCGCCTTTCAGCGCAGCCCACGGGCGGGGAACATTCAACGGGGCTTGGGCTCTCGATTGTCAAAAAAATGGTTGACGCTATGGACGGGAGCGTTTACTGTGAGTCCACGTTGGGCAAGGGATCAGCGTTTATCGTGGAATTACCCGTTGCTGATTATGAAGGATGATAGACCTTTCTGAAGTATTGTAAGCACCTAAGTTCTTGACCAAAAGTAATCCGGCATGAGAAACAAGGGAGCATGCTCCCTTGTTCACAAGATTTTACCGAAAAATTATTGTTCACGAACTTAGACAGTAATTTTCGGAACACAGACAAGTGAGCGCGACGCTCAGTCTGTGCCACGGAAGCCAGATTTCATGCCGTAACCACAGACTGATCATCACGCTCACTTGTCTGTGCAGATATTACAATCTAATTTTGCCCACTTCCTTACTGGGATGAAATTTGATGATATAACCTCTATCACGCCACGTACGCTATGATGTGTCTTTTCCGTTTTTTAAGTATTGTCGTTCTTGGCTTTATTTCCCTCGCTTTTGTAGATGTAGCAAGTCTGGCAAGTGCGCAAGAAGCAACGGCAAATCTGTCTGCCGATACCGCACAAGCACTGACCGCACAAGCACTGACCGCACAAGCATTATCACGACTTGCCCATTCGTATAGCACTCGTAATCCGACCTTAGCCATGCAATACGCCCGTCAAGCTCTCGAAACAGCTCTTGCTCGGCGTGATAGTTTGGGATATGCAGAGGCTTTGCGCACTGTCGGTGTGCTTTTTCGCAATCAGGATGCCTACGACAGCGCCTTGCATTATGAATCTGCTGCAAAAGCACTCTTTGAGCGCTTGGGCAATAAGCGTGGCATTGCCGAAACACTTTTGAACTTGGGTGGTGTTTATCAGAGCCGTTCGGAATACTCTACGGCACTTGACTACTATTTGCAAGCCTTGAAAACATTCGAGGAACTGGGCGATGAAAGCGGGCGGGCGCGGACGTTGGCGGGCATCGGTATTATTTACCGAATGAAAGCAAACTATCCTAAAGCAATGGAGTACCAACGGCAAGCACTCAGCATACGAAAGAAACTTGGTGACCAAGGTGCTCTGGCACATTCGTGGCGCAATATCGGTGGTGTCTATGAGAGCCTTCATTACTCCGATAGCGCTCTGGCGGCATATCTGGGCGCATTGGCGGTCTTTCGGCAATGTGCCGATACGCAAGGGATAGCGCTCAGTTTGAGCAGCGTTGGTAGTGCCTATTTTGGTGCAGGTGAGGGCGAAAAAGCGCTCAAATACTATTTTGCCGCATTGCCTTTGCAAGAGCGTCTGGGCGATAAGCGAGGCAAAGCTCTGTTGCTGAATGCGATTGCTGCGGTCTTTGCTTCTCGCAGTTCGCATGAGCAAGCCATTATCTATGCCGACAAAGCACGGAGCATTGCCGACAGTATTGGTGCGTGGAGTGAAAACCGCGATGCCTACAAACTCCTTGCCGATGCCCACTCGGCGCTTGGCAATACAGCAAGTGCTTTTGAGTGTTACAAGCGCTACATTGTTTTCAAAGACTCTGTTTCTAATGTGCAAAGCGTCCAGAAACTGGCTGCGCTGCAATACAACTACGACCTTGCGCAAAAAGACCGTGAACTTGCGGCACTTCAGCATGAGCGAGACCTCGAAGCCGTGCGCTTGCGCAATCTCCGAGTAGGACTGGTGTTGGGAACGCTGGCATTCCTGACGATTATTGCTCTTATTGCAAATGGCTACCGACTCAAGAAAAAATCTGCCGAAATGCTTCAGCATCAAAATATAGAAATCAGGCAACAGCAGATGCTTCTGGAAGCGCAAGCCGGGCAGATTCAGGAGGCAAATAGCTCACTGGAACAAACCAATATCCTTCTGGAAGAACGAAATACAACGCTGACGGAGTTAAACACGGAGAAGAATGAGTTCTTGGGCATCGCCGCGCATGACCTCAAGAATCCGCTCAATGCTATTCTGCTTTCCACAGAACTTATCCCCGAATATTTAGAGCGAGAGCTCAACGTGGCAGCAAAGGTGCAGGAGATTACCGATTCCATCAGCGTTGCGGCGAATACGATGCTCAGTATTATCAAAAATTTACTGGATGTCAATCGTTTTGAGACAGGTGTCTATTCGCTTGCTGCCGAGAGCGTTGAAATTGTGCCAATACTGGCGGTGCTGCTCGACCGCTACACGTGGGCGGCGGAGCAGAAGCAGATACGGCTTGTTGTCGCACCGTATCCCTACGATATAATGGTTAAGGGCGATACTCAAGCAATAGAGCAGGTTCTGGACAATCTCCTTTCCAATGCCGTCAAATACTCACCGCACGGAAAAAATGTCTTTGTAGATCTCTCCTGCGTTGATGTGCCACGGGCGGATAATGACCAAACAAGTCCGCAAACTGATGGGCAAACCACAAGCGTCGTCCGCATCGCTGTCCGCGACGAAGGTCCGGGCTTGAGCGACGAAGACAAATCAAAGCTCTTTGGCAAATTTGCCCGCCTTTCAGCGCAACCAACCGGCGGCGAACACAGTACGGGGCTTGGACTCAGCATCGTCAAAAAAATGGTCGAAGCCATGCGAGGACGTGTCTGGTGCGAATCGGAATTGGGGTTCGGTGCGACGTTTGTGGTGGAGCTACCCGCCGATAATCAATCCCAGCTGTAAAGGTCAAGTTGTCTCCCGCGCTCTATTTTTGGTCTTTTGTCCATTTTTGGTCTCTTGTTTGTTACAGAAATTTTTTACCTTGCTAGCCTAGTGAACTGTATTGCCAAACGCATACCATTGTGTGAGGTTTGTAGGCAAGTTTTTCTGCGGGTTCAAGAAGGCGTTATTGTCCGAAGGTTATGAAACAGTTGTTATCCCATAGTTCTACAAAGCGCAAGCGTTTGTGCCTTAGAGTGCTTGTCTGTATTTTGTGCGCTGCCGCCCCGCTTTATATCAGTGCGCAGACCTCAAATCCTCAGAAGGATTTTCTCCGCACCGACGACCAAGACTTCCGCATTATTCTGCCGCCGTCGGAAATTATTACGTGGGGGATTGGTGTTTTTGCTGTGGGAAAAGCGTCTTTGAATGTTGACCCTTTTGCGCCGAAATCTCCCAAAATATCGTTCTCCTCCACATGGTATCGCAAAAGCAATGGCGAGGAAACCGAGCAAACAGGCGTGGCGTTGCG
>JANYDO010000298.1 GCA_025363605.1 Candidatus Kapaibacterium sp. | reverse complement strand
CGTTTGCGTCCGGTGCTGATGACGGCTGCCGTCGCGTCGCTGGGCTTTTTGCCAATGGCAATTTCTACGTCGTCCGGCGCTGAAGTCCAGAAGCCGCTTGCAACGGTCGTTATTGGCGGTTTGGTCTCGGCAACTCTGCTCACTCTGATTGTTTTGCCGGTGCTGTATATTCTCGTGGAAACGTGGTCGGAGCGGCGAATTATCCGCAAGGCATATCGTAAAGCAAGCAAGGAAAAAAGCGGCGAAGCGGGTAACAACGTGACGATGACAATTATTCTCGTTCTGTTTTTATCGGGCGCGGTGGCTTCCCAACCGCTTTTTGCTCAATCTCAAACAAACCCCATTTCGCAAGCGTTCACCTTAGAACAAGCCATTGCAAGCGCTCTCAAGCACAATCCCACGTTACAATCGGCAAACACGGAAATTGACCTTCAACGTGCTCTGAGGCGCACGGCAACGGACATCGGCAAAACGAATGTTACGCTGATGCTGGGGCAATACAACAGTTTCGAGCAAGACAACAACCTCACGATTTCGCAAACAATCCCGTTTCCGACTGTCTTTGCAAGTCAAGATGCGCTGGGCGATGCGCAGACTCGCAGCGCAGAACTGAAGCGCACGGTCACGCAGAACGACCTTGTGTATGCTGTAAAATCAGCGTTTTATCAAATTGCCGTGCTGACAGAGCGCGAGCGGCTTTTGCGCGAACAGGACAGCCTCATTACAGCCTTTGCCAAAGCAGCCGCAATGCGCTATACAACAGGCGAAACCACGCAGTTAGAAGCCTCCACAGCCGCGCTGCAAGCCTCTGAAATCGCCGTTGTCCTCAGCCAAACTCGCGCCGATGTCCACACTGCCGAACGGCAACTACAAACGCTCTTGGCAAGCGAAGCGCCCGTCGGCATTATTCCGCTCTCATCGCTCAAGCGCACACCGCAGATACCGACCGATACGGCAACCTTTGCCCGTAACCCGCTTTACGCCTTCATCAAGCAGCACACCGACGTTGCCACCGCCGTGAAAGCGCTGGAAGTCGCACGGATTCTGCCTGACCTGAGCGTAGGTTACTTTTCGCAAACCCTCGTTGGAACGCAAGAAGGCGGGCGAGTGTTTGGCGCAAACGACCGCTTTTCGGGTGTGCAGATTGGCGTTGCCGTGCCGCTCTGGATTGTGCCGCAGCTTGCAAAAGTAGAAGCAGCAGGGCTTGTCGCCGATATTGCCCGCATAAATGCTGAGGCGTATCGTCTGCAACTTTCGGGTGCGCACGCAAAAGCAGTGCAGCAATTTTTGAAATTCAAAACAAGCGTGGAGTATTACGAACAACACGCTCTACCACAAGCCGCATTGATACAAGCCACAGCGCAAAAATCCTACCAGCGCGGTGATGTGGGCTATCTGGAATACTCACAAAGCCTTGCCCGCGTTATTTCGGTCAAAACAAATTATGTGGAAGCGCTTGCGCAGTACAACCAAGCCGTTCTCACGCTTGAATTTCTTGCCGGAAATGACGTGCCGTAATGCCAATAAACATCAACAATCATTTTTATTTTTTACCATGAACTCATTCCTCAATAAACCGCAAATGCTCACACTTTTTTGTGTGACAGCCTTATTCTTGCTTTTTTCCTGTGGCAAAAAAGACGCTCCCGCCAGCACAGAAAAACCGAGCACATCAGCAGAAGAAAATACCACAATGGTCGAACTCACAAGCGACCAATACACAATGGCAGGCATTGAACTTGGCAAAGTAGAAACCAAAAATTTAAGCAGCGTTCTCAAACTCAACGGAATGCTCGCCACGCCGCCGCAGAACGAGGTTTCCGTTTCGCCGCGTATAGGTGGATATATCCGCTCTACGCCGCTTTTGCAAGGGCTTCGTGTGCGTAAGGGACAAGCGCTGGCGGTAGTAGAGCATCAAGACGTGATAGCGCTTCAGCAAGAATTTCTGGAAGTGCGCAGTCGCCTGGAGTTCGCCGAAGCAGAATTTAAGCGGCAGGAGGCATTGCAAAAGGAAAATATCAATGCGGTCAAAACGTTTCAGCAAACCGCGACAGATTACAAAAGCCTGAAAGCACGATTGTATGCGCTTCGGCAACGTCTTGCGCTTATCGGTATCAATGGCGACAACCTCCAAGAAAGCGGCATTACCGGCACATACACGATTACTTCACCAATAGACGGTTATGTGGCGGAAGTCAATGTGACGCTTGGCAAGTTTGTTTCGCCCAATGATGTGGTGTGTCGTATTATCAACAATACTCATTTGCACGCTGAATTAACAGTATTCGAGCGCGATGTTCCTAAAATTCGTGACGGGCAACGCGTCCGTTTTACGCTGGTCAATGAAACCGAAGAGCGCACAGCAAGAGTGTTTATGATTGGCCGGGAAATCACCAAAGACCGCACACTCCGCGTGGATGCTCATTTAGAAAAGGACGACCCCAGGCTAGTGCCGAATACTGCTTTGCAAGCACTGGTCGAATTGGGCGAACAGCCCGTCAGCGCTGTTGCGGATGATGCGCTCGTAAGCGCGAGTGGAAAGGATTATATTTTTATTGCTGTGGAAGGTCCCAGCGAGAAGAGCCAGCAAGCAGGCACGAAAGACACGACAGAAAATGGCGCTCAAAAACGCTTTCAGATGATAGAAGTGAAGCGTGGCGTTTCCGTGGGCGGATGGACGGAAATTTCTTTACCGTCATCGTTTGAGGCAGCAAGGGCAAATGTAGTCGTCAAAGGCGCATATTCCCTGCTCTCGAAAATGCAGGGTGCTGAATAGGCGGCGATGTGGTTTGTGCGCACGTGCGTTCGCACTCCCTTGAGCAACCTATTACAGTAGTTTTGACAGTTTTTTTTAGGTAGTACGCGGCTCAAGAACGTTCTTTGTAAAAAAGTCTGCCCCAGAAGTTTCGGGGTCATGCTGCCCACGAAGCAAGCAATGACGCAGGTAGCAACATACCAAGCCTCTCGAGTGAGATTTCTCGGATGATACCAGTGCATCCGCAAGGTTTCGAGGACTCCGTTGGTGGTGTGTCGCACCTCAGATGAGTGCGCCAGTTTCCAGCGAAGATACTCCAAGATACCGGTTGCCATCAGCGAAAGACAACACCTGAGGCAATGCCTCAGGCCTCAATACTTTTTTCGGAGCGAAGGCGACAATCTTCAAACCCGGTAAAAAGTTTGCTGTCGCTGTGCGTAGTTTCAATCTGCCGACGCAGGGTGTATTCTTCAATCACTCGTTTGTGCGGCATATCGGTATTGGTACAGAGGTAGAACACCAAGCGCCAGCGCCGTTTCGGACGATTGTAGAACCACTCGGCAACAACCAAGACGGGCTTCTTGTCCCCTCTGCGGTAGCAAATGTGGTGAGTCTGATAAACATTCTCGCGCTTGCGTTTCTCTACCACGCTGGGTTCTTGTTTGATGTCGAGTTTGTGTTTGCATTTCGCCTCGCTGTAAAACACGGCATTGGCATTGAGTCGGGCGATATAGGTGTAGTTCTCACCAAGGCGATTGATGGTCTTGGCATCATTGCCGCCACGGTCGTAAAGAATCATCTGTCCTTTCGGGACAATCCGCTCAATGGCACGGACAAGACTTTGTTTCTCGCCACGTTTCTTATTGCTCCGTCGGAGCAGAATACCGCCGAGGGCAAAACAATAGCGTTGTATGCGACCATTTTCCTGCGTTTCATCGGCAACAAATGCGAGCGAGAGCACATCGTTACCGGCGAGAAACTTGGATTGATTTTCATAGCCTTTGCGGTAATGCGGATTCTTGCGGAAGCCACGGGCAGCTTGGTGTTTGCCTTGTGTGGTGGTATGGGTAACGTCGGCAATGAAGCGTCCGTTGGCAAAGGTAGCAAACAAGAACCTCGCAAAGGCAACGATGAGGTCTTCGACCTCCCACGAGCGACGACGCAGAACCTGCTCCAGCGACCAATATCGCCTGACTGCGTCGGGCGCAAAGGCAGTGAGCGACAAATAGACATTGGTAAGTGTGGTGTCGCCTTGTGCGAGCATCATGCCGAAAAGAATTCCGCAAACAAGCTGGAGTATGATGCAGAGCGCGTAAAGACTGGGCGCACGGCATCAAAAAGCGAAGAGCAAACCGAAAGAAGCATAGCGATTTCCTTTCAATGATTCGTGGTAGAATCCTGAAAGGTCGCGCTTCTTTCGGGTTTTTTCAAGAACTTTTTTTCTTCAAAGAACTGTCAAAACTACTGTAAACATTTATCTCTAATGTATGACAAAAATAATGAATCCTTAGTAAATGTGAAAATATATTTTAGCTTAAGCTAAAATATATTTTCAAATAAGGAAAAAGTACTTTTAACGCCTGCGCTCGAATAGTGAGCTGCGCGTTATTGTGTTTCGGGTTAAGGATTCGTTTTTCGGTGCAATGTATATCATTCGGTACTTAGGGCGGGAGTGTTTGTGGAGAACCATAAAAAAAAGCCGCTTTGCATGATGCTTGCAAGCGGCTTCGGGAGATCGGGTAGTGGTCAAGTAATACATGACAGATTGTAAGGAACGGCTCAAAAATAAGCAGCTAACCTTTACGCGGATAAATGACGTAATTCCATTGCCCCAATTGCTCATCAGGAACGATATGGTTGGTATCATGAAAATCGTCAGCGATAAAGCGTTTCGTTTTATAGTGCTTGTGATTTATTCGGACGCTGACCGTTAAGCCTGTTGTGGTTTTGGCAATGCGCTCTTCGACCACTTCAATCGTGCGAAAGACCGCACCGGAACACGCTCTGGTAACATGAGGGAACAAACGATGCTCAATCGGATTGTACTTTGAGCAGTACGCCGGATAGTGGGCAAAGCGTATCGGTATGCCGATGGCATCAGCAACACGCTGAAAGTCTTCCTTCACCAGATGATGCCGATAGTGATTCGAGCCGCCGCCATCACAGAGCATCAGGATCAATGTCATTAAGTTAAGCGTAAATCGTTATTTTTGAATATGAAAAAAACATTTTTTTGGAACAGATGCGCCGTATTCTTGATTCCATGTAACTGTTTAGGTAGGTAAATTGACGTTTTTTGTTAAATTTCGGCATATTTTCTATTGCCATTATTCCAATAATCCGAAAAACCAGATGATTTGGTAAAAACGGCAATAGGAATCGTAAAAAAACAGACGCT
>JANYDO010000165.1 GCA_025363605.1 Candidatus Kapaibacterium sp. | reverse complement strand
GATCCCTTAAGCGTGGCGACGGCATTGAAATTAGATGGTCGCGGCAATATTTATCTTGCTAACTATAACACTAATTCCGTCATCAAAATCAACTCCTGCGGCGTTGCAACGGTACTATATCAAGGATCTCTTGTGCAAAATCCGAATGGTATTGTCATCGGGCAATCAGGAAACCTTTATGTTACTTCATATGATGCCGTATCGAATGGGTCTGCTCATCGTCTCATCAAAATCACACCATCGGGCGAAGCCTCGGTATTTGCTGGCGCAGGGACACAGGGACACAAAGATGGCTCACTTCTTGAGGCTCAATTTAGTGGCATCACCGGTTTGCTTTTTGATGAATCCGGCGATATGTACGTCACAGATTACTACTCCGGTTATCTCCGTAAAATATCGAATGTCGGCGAATTACCGCTCAACACAAGAGTACAGCTCTATGCAGGACCGCAGTTCATAGAGTTTTCGCCTACTTCCGGTACAAGCGGAACGGTCGTAACGCTGCGCGGCACTGGTTTCAGTTGTGTGAAAGAAGTTTCTTTCGGAGGTGTTCCTACGGCATCTTTTCGTGTCATTTCCGATAGCGAAATTCGAGCCGTCGTCGGAGTAGGCGCAACGGGTGCTGTCCGTATTATAACACCATCGGAAAGTGCTTCACGAGAAATTTTTACATTTTTGACTCCCCCTGTCATCACGGGCATTAGCACCCCACAAATACTTGCCGGAACAACCATAGTGCTGAACGGTCGAAATTTCCTCGGCGCAAGTTCGGTTCAATTTGGCTCGGTTGAGGCAACGATTTTTACCGTCAATTCAGACTCTCGTATTACTGCCCTTGTTCCGCTCAATGTCACTTCTTCGGTAGTCTCTGTCCAAACCCCAGGCGGCATTGCTTTCTATAGTGCTTTATTGTCAGCCGCACCACCTGTCATCACTCGACTAAATGATAGCACTGCAACAATGGGCGATACAGTTACCATCTACGGACGTTTTTTGACGGGTGCCACAGATGTGCGATTTGGTTCAACATCATCTTCCGTCAAAGCGATTTCATTCCGTGTTGTTTCGGATTCTGTGATTGTCGCTGTTGTTGGTAGCGGTGCATCAGGCAGTGTATTCGTCACCACTCCCGTAGGAACAGCTTCTTGGCAAGGATTTAGATATACCGAAGCACCGACTGTCCTAGCACGGTTAGGATATGGTTTATATCATCCGGTACTTGACTCCAAAGGTAATATCTTTATCATTCAAGAAAATATTGGACTCCAACGAATAACGCCCGATGGCACTGTTTCGATATATTATCGTTCTCCAATCGGAATTTGCTTTCCGGGACTCACCATTGATAGTAACGACAATCTCTACCTTGCCGACAGCAATGGTAGAAGAATTATACGTCTTAGCCCTCAGGGCAACGTTTCAGTGGTGAGCAACTCCACCTTGCTACAAGGTATCTATGGCTTGGATATTGACAAGGACGGTACGCTCTATGCGTCAAGTTATGATAACAACATGGTTCTCAGCATCGCTGCAACTGGCACAACACGTGTAATTTATTCTGGTAGCCCCCTCAATCGCCCCGTACATTTGCGCTTGGACAACAATGGTAATATCATTGTACCAAACGATGTAAACAATGGTGCAGTAGTTAAAATTCATCCTTGTAACGGGACAGCAACAATCCTCTATCAAGGCAACCAGATTGTTCGCTCAAACAGTGTTCTTACGACTGCTGACGGTACTCTGTATATCGGAGATTACCTTGGCAATAAAGTTATGGTCATGTCTCCACAGGGGCAATTAGGAACGTACATAGCCTCACAAGCACCATCTCCCCGAAACTTTGCTATTGACCAACCTCTAGGTATGAATGTTGGCTCAGATGGAACCATCTACGCCGTTGAATATCGCACCGGTAAAATATGGCGTATTCCCAAGACCGATAACCGCCCCGTCAACAAAGCATCTGTTTCTTTCACACCAAGCATCATTGCCTTTACCCCCACCACAGGAACCGTCGGACAAACCCTCAACATTCGCGGTACCCGCTTCTCATGCGGTGTTTCGCGCTTGACTGTTGGTGGCGTAGCGGCACGGGAATTCACCGTCGTGTCAGATTCGCTGATTATTGCCACCGTGAGTACAGGCGCAACGGGCGCTGTCAGCCTTACAACACCACTCGGCACAGCCTCACGGGAACGCTTTCTCTTTTTATCTTCTCCAACAACAAGTCCCACGATTGTCGTAACGACACCAACTGTTACCCTGCCGACGGTTACACTTGTTCCACCAAGTATTTTCACCTTCACGCCCACGCAAGCCAGCACCGGTACACTTATCAGTATCATCGGGCGAGGCTTCTTGGGCGCAACCAGTGTACAGTTCGGCTCCGCGACCAATGCCACACCAGCCGCATCCTTCCTTGTGCGCTCGGATTCGCTCATCGTGGCAACGCTCGGCGTAGGCGCAACGGGCAATGTGACCGTTATCAGTACGACGGGTATTGCGACGCGACCGGGCTTTGTGTACCTTCCGCCAATTATTCCCGTTTCGACAACACCGACCGTCGTTATTCCGCCACGCACTGATAGCACAGGCACAAACACAGGTACACCTGCGCCACTTATTTTGCCAACCATTACCAGCATTGCGCCATCCTGCGTTGCGGGTTCTAGTTTGCTTACCATTACGGGTACAGGCTTCACGGGCAGACCCGAAGTGCGCTTCGGACGTTTGGCTTCCGGCACAAGCCCCTCGCGGTTGCTGCTCTCGCCATCGGTTGGTGTTAGTTCTACGACGCAACTTATCGTTGTTGTGCCGAGTGGCTTGATTGCTTATACCGGCTTGCCAACTGGTTCTAAAGAATTTGGTATTAGTCTTAGCACGACGACCGGCACAGCGACACGCTCCGGCTTACAGTACATCGAAAAAGCACCTGTTATCAACGCTTTTTCACCGTCATCGGCGACAAGCGGCGACAAATTGTACATTGTCGGACAAGGCTTTACCTGCATGAGCGACGTGCGTGTGGGCGGCAGCACGGTTGCATCGTACATCGTCGTTTCCGATACGCTTGTCATTGCAACGCTTGGGCAGACAGTGAACGGCACGGTACGCCTCACAACGCCTGCGGGCGTAGCAGAACGCGGCGGCTTTGTATATTCCGTCTTCCCGATGTCGCTTTTGCCGAACATCACGAGTTTTTCGCCGACCGCAGCCCGCGTGGGGCAGACTATCACGATTACGGGTATAAACTTTAGCGGCACAAATGCGAACGGTTCGCCTTTCACGACGACTTCTCTCAGTTTGGGCGGTGTGTCGGTTCCGTTTACGGTCGTCTCGCCAACACAAATAACGGTGCGCCTTCCGGACGATTTCTTCACGACCGGCACCGATGTACGGCTTTCCACGCCGGGTGGTTCGGTAGCGGCGCAAGGGTTTACCTTTATTCCCGAACCCGTCATCACGTCCTTCACGCCTGAGAGTGCCAGCACGGGAACGATTGTTCTTATTTCAGGACGCAATTTCACAGGAACAAATTCGGTACAGTTCGGAGGCGCTCCTGCACAGTCGTTCACCGTTCTCGCCGATACGCTTATTCAAGCGGTCGTTGGCGATGGCGCGAGTGGTAGCGTCCGCGTGACCACGCCAACTGGTACGGCTACTCGTGCGGGCTTCACGTTTGTTATTCCGCCGCCGTTTATTACCTCGTTCACGCCGACGCTTTTTGCTGCATCCACCACTATTACGATTACCGGACGTAATTTCGTCGGGAATGGCTACACGACACAGCTTGTGCTTATCGGCAATGTGGCAGGAACGATTGTTTCGGTCAACCCAACGACGCTTGTTGTCCGCGCTCCGGCGATGATAAACAGCACGAGCATCACGGTCATTACGCCCGGCGGTACGGCAAATGCTTGCTGCCTCACACTGCCGCAAGCTATGATGCCAATGCAGCCTCAGCCGCCGCGTATTTTAGGTTTTTCTCCTGCGTCGTCAGGCGTGGGCGGCACGGTAACAATTCGTGGTGAAAACTTCACGGGCGCAACCGAAGTTCGCTTTGGGGGCGTGGCAGCGACTTCCTTCCGCGTTATATCGTCCACAGAAATTCAAGCGATTGTAGGAGCTGGCGCAACAGGCGAAATCAGCGTCCGCACACCAGTCGGACTGGCTACCTTTAACGGATTTACATTTATTCTGCCACCGCAGCCTATTATCACCGGCTTCTCTCCGGCAACGGGCGCAGCAGGCGATACGGTACGGGTTCGCGGACAATACTTACAGACAGTTTCATCGTTTACCATTCTAGGCGACCCGAACGTTACGGTCAATGCGACCTTCACTACAAGCGGCGACACGCTTGTAACGGCAGTGCTGGGCGCGGGGCAAAGTTTTTCACTCGGAACAATCAATCTTCGGACGCTTGGCGGAACGGCGCGAGCTACGGGCTTTACGTTTATCGCAGCGCCCGTCATTACGTCATTTTCGCCCGCGATTGCCGGAATGGGCGATGCTGTCGTTATCAATGGAGCAGGCTTTGATAACGTGCAACTTGTAGCTTTTGGCAATCCTCCAAATTTGGTGCAAGCTGCCTCGTATGTGGTCAATTCCCCAAGCCGCATCACAGCTAGCCTTGGCGTAGGCGCAACGGGAAGCATCGTCGTAACGACTCGTGGCGGCTCTGCCTCGCGTGCGGGCTTTGTGTTTGCTCCTGTGCCAGCCATTACGAGCTTTGCGCCGGACTCTGCTCGTGCGGGCGAAACCGTGCGCATCGTGGGAAGTGGCTTCCTTTCGCAGTCGGCGGTGAGTATCGTCAATTTTGGCAATGTCCGTGCGGCTTCGTGGACGGTGATTTCCGATAGTGTTATCACAGCCTCACCCGCACAAACAGGCGCAACAGGAAGCATCAGCCTCACTACTCCGGGCGGAACGGCACAGCGGAGCGGCTTTGTCTTCCTTGCACCATTGCCAACAATTACCGGCTTCTCACCACAACAGGCAAGTGTGGGCGACATCGTGACCATTATCGGCACAAACCTGAACGGGACTACGTCCGTCAGCTTTGGCGGTCGGGCGGCGGCATCGTTTCTTGTTTCCTCACCGACGCAAATTGTGGCGCGAGTAAGCAATGGCACAAGCGGTACAATTACCGTTCAAACGCCTGGTGGACGCGCCACAGCGCCAAACTTTGTGTTTATTCCTGCGCCGCCCGTCATTACTTCGTTCACGCCTGATAGTGCTGGTGCGGGACAAACAATCACCCTACGTGGACGTGATTTCTCCGGCATTACCGCAGTTCGCTTTACGGCAGCCGCGACAACGCTTGCAGCGCAATCGTTCTCCATCACGAATGATTCCACCATGACCGCCCGCGTTCCGGCGCTTGGCACAAGCCGCATCAGTGCTACGGTTACGGTGCAATCGCCCAACGGTGCGGGTTCGCGTGAGGGCTTACAATTTATCCCTGCACCCACGATAACGTCGTTCACTCCCGCAAACGCAACAGCAGGAACGACGGTTGTTCTCACAGGGACAAACTTCAGCGCGGCAACGGCAGTGCGCTTCGGCGGCACAAATGCACGTTCATTCGTGGTGAACTCCGATACGCAAGTAACGGCTATTGTAGGTGCGGGCGCAAGCGGCGCAGTGAGCGTTGTGACAGCAGGCGGAACGGCTTCGCGCGAGGGCTTCACTTTCCTTACGGAACAGGTCGTGATTCCCGCCCCTGTGGTAACGAGTTTCATTCCTCAAGAAGCCCCGGCAAACGCAACTGTCACCATCACAGGCACAAACTTCACGGGAAGCGGTCTTTCGGGCATTACGGGCGTACTCTTTGGCGGCGTTGCAGCGCAGTCCTACGCAGTACTTTCACCGACAACGATAACGGCGGTAGTCGGCACGGGCGCAAGCGGCGCAATCACGGTTTCGAGCGCTCGCGGTAATGCGACGCTTACCGGATTCCGCTTCATTCCGGCTCCCGTCATCACCGACTTCACGCCAAAATCTGCCGGACGCGGTGCAATAGTGAACATCACAGGTCGAAATTTTGCGGGCGCAACTTCGGTCAGCTTTGGCGGAACAGCAGTGCAGTTCACGGTTTCGGGTGATACGCCGACTAGCGACACGCTGATACGTGCCACGTTGCAAATCGGCTCGACAGGAGCGGTTAGCGTCACAACGCCCGGCGGCACGGCAACAATGGCGGGCTTCACCTTCGCAACAAGTATTATCGCCCTCGCACCGAAAAATGCCGAAACGCTGACGGATGTACGCTTGGAGACTTCGGCACAAAGCGCACTACGGGTCTATCCCAATCCTGCTAATGACCTTCTCACCATCGAAGCCACGCTACCATGCGCTGCACAGCCTGTTCGTTTAGTACTGCGAAACGCACTGGGCGCGGCAGTGCTGACGCTGGAAGCGCAAAGCGCAGACGGACTGCTCCGCAAGGAACTGAACGTGGCGCAACTGGCAAGTGGAGCATATTCGGTGGAATTGTCGTGTGGTGCAGAGCGGCTTGTGGGAAGATTTGTACGGTTTTAAGGAAGACGCGCGGCGAGAGCCTGATTCTGTTGTCAGGCTCTCGTTTTGCCTTATATCAAAACGCAGACTGAGACACTGTATTATGTTGATACGTTTACTGTAAACTATTTTTTACCTCAAGACCGTTATTGAAAAGGGCGTATTACATCGACAAGACGCTTTCTAGTTTTGTTTCAACATCCCATATAATCAAGGAGCACAATCTTTCATAAACTTTTGCTTTTGGACTTGGCTCGGGGCTTGTAGTATTGGCAAAATCTACTTCAATTTCTTGGTATGAGAATTGAGTGACGACTCAGAGTTTCTCTATTCTTTCCAATCTTTTTTGAGGTGTACTTATGCGTCTTCGCTTCTTTTTTTCTTGCTGTGCGCTAGTGTTCTACAGTATTTTTGTTCTACGTGCCCAGGATTTACGCTGGGAACCGACAAATGGTCCATATTCTTCCACTGTTTTCTGTTTTACCTCCAATGACAGCATTATCTTTGCAGGGACAAACGATAATCTTTTTCGCTCTAGAGATAGTGGCAAAACCTGGGTAAAAACCTTGGATGCTTATTCTAGTGCATTCCCTGTCTATGCACTTGCACTATTTGGTACTAAATTATATGCAGGAACTCCATATGGAGTTATATGTATGGGTATCAACGGTGGCAGCACTATTTGCACCACAGGCATCACAAAAACTAAAGTTCAAGCTATTGCAGCAAATAAAACCGGAACCTTTGCCGGAACAAACCTTGCAGGCGTTTTTTATAGCAATAATGGGCAGACATGGTCGCCATATAATGTCGGCTTGACACCGAATATTACTGCTCTTGCCGTCGCCGGAAATGTTCTGTATGCCGGAAGTCCTCTAGGAATGTATCGTTCCACAAATAACGGCTTAGAATGGACATCCATAAACACAGGCTTACTGAATAAGAATGTGCAAGCACTTGCAGTAACGGAAGCCCTCGTGTTTGCAGCGACAGAAGGTGGTGTGTTTCGCTCCCAAGATAGTGGCAATACTTGGTCTCCGGTAAACAATGGTTTAGCAGACCTCAACACCAAGACTTTGATAATAAGCGGTTCAACCGTTTTTGCAGCAACAAGCACTGGCACCGTTTTCCGTTCTACCGACTATGGAAGCCTCTGGCAAATAGTACAATATGACTTTCAAGGGGCACAGGTACTATCATTGGGTAAATTGGGCAAAGTAATAGTAGCGGGAACCCAGGGTGGAGGAATATTTCGCTCTGTGGACAACGGCATTTCATGGGAATTGTCAAGCTATGGCTTGACTCAGTTGAATTTTTCAACTATTTTTTCATCTGATTCAAGAGTCTTTGCAACCTCCAATACGGAACTGTATTCAACTACGAATAGAGGTGCAGACTGGCAAACTTGGAGCTCAATGCCAATCAATTCAGCAGTTTTTACTGTTTTAGGAAAGATTATTTTTGTCTCACGTCCCGATGGTTGGGAAACCCATCGTTCAATTGATGAGGGAAAGGCATGGACAAAGATGAAGATAGAATCCAATGATCAAGTAACGAGTATTGTTTCTATACCACCATTTCTTTTGCTGTCCTTGTCGAATAGTTCCGTCTTTCGTTCTTCCGACACTGGGGCAACATGGAATTATCTCGCTACTCACAAAGTTCGGTTAGCCAGAATATATTCCATACCCAACACCTCTGTACTATTTGCTCTCAGCAATTGGGATAGCACGGGACAACGTTCTAGGGATAGTGGTCGCACATGGATCCCATTTAACTCTTCTCAGTTTTTTCCAACGAATATTATTCGTCTTCATGGAAACTCCTTCCTAGCCGCAACATTACTGGGCTTACTGCGTTCAGACGACGAAGGAATAACGTGGCAGTTAGTTCGATTTCGAGATTCCAGTGTTACTACCGTTATCAGTCATGGAGCGACGATATTTGCGTCTGTGAGAGGAGGAGTTTTTCGTTCCAACGATGATGGTGTACATTGGGCGGCGGTGAATAGTGGTTTATCTGAGTTGGATGTGACATCGCTTAATATTCACAATGGGATGTTATTTGCAAGCACAAGAAACGGTATTTTTCGAGCTGCTCTTCCTGTTGCTGCTACATCTGTCAGCCAATCAGTCTATGGTGACCGAAAAGCGCCCACACTAAGATACTTATCCATCAATCCCAATCCCACCACAGACAAAGTAACCCTCCAACTCGACCTTGCTGCCGCTACACCAGTCGAGATATTTCTTTTCAACACTCTTGGGCAACTTGTCCGGCAGCAGTCGCTTGGTAGCCTTGCCGCAGGCGCATACGATGTAGAGCAGGAGATGAACGGCATTCCTACCGGCAGCTACACGCTCGTCATCCAAGCAAGCAGCGAGCGCACTGCCCGCCGTGTGCAGGTAATACGATGAAGCCTAGCAAATGCTAAGAACGCTCTCTTTGCTAGACAGCGCTTGGAAATTCGACAAAAAACGTTGCACCTTTGCCCAGTTCACTTTCGCACCAGACACGCCCTCTCTGCATTTCCACCAGCTTTTTGACAATGGAAAGTCCCAGACCCGTAGAGCTTTCTCCGCCCGTTGGTCGCGCCGATAATCGCACAAATTTGCCGAATAACCGGGCTTTATCTCCTTCGCTCAAGCCTGGTCCCTCGTCTTGAATTGCAAAGTGTACAATTTTACGTTTCTCCATAGTATTTGTTCCTTCAGAGCTATCCTCATGTAGTCCTTCTTGAAGATATATACGGATACGCTTTCCGAATGGAGAATATTTTACGGCGTTTGAAATAAGATTATCAAGAATTTGGGATAATGCCGACTCATCAGAAAGAACAAAAAGCTCGTGCGGCGGCGGCTCGTAGTCAATGACGATATTTTTTGCGGCTGCCCGTGCGTGATAACGCTCAATAAAATGAGGAAGAATCGAAAGCGATATTCTGGAGAGATGCGGCACAAATGCTCCGCTTTCTATGCGATGTCCGTCCAGTAGGAGATTGATAAGCTCCGTCATTTCGTCCACAGATGCCATAATGCCGATGGCGTGTTTCAGTATTTTTTCATTCGTGGCAAAAAATAGTTCGATGATTTCTGCATGAATACGAATACCGGCTAACGGATTTCTGAGGTCGTGTGCGACAATCCCCAAAAGTTCATTCTTTTCTTTATCAAGCTCCATGAGCCGTGCAGTACGCTCCCGAACACGTCGCTCCAAGTCGTTATTGAGTGCCCTGATTTCTTCCTCAGCTTGCTTGCGCTCGGTGATGTCGGCGTGGGTGCCGACCATCCGTAGCGGCTTTCCTTCACTGTCCCAAACGAGTACCTTGCCGCGAGCCAAGAACCATTTGTAGCTGCCGTCTTTGCACAAGACCCGAAGTTCGATCCTATACAATGCAACTTCATGACGAAAATGGTTTTGAATCTTCTCCATCATTTTTTCAATATCGTCCGGATGTACCCGATTGTACCACTCGCCATAATGATTGGGTATTTCGTCATCGTCAAACCCCAGCATCTCTTTCCATCGAGGAGAAAGGTACATTGCGTTTGTTTGCACATTCCAGTCCCACATCCCATCATTGCTGCCCTCTATCGCAAATTTCCATCGCTGTTCATTTAAGCGTAATTGCTCTTCTGCCTCTTTCAGTTCTTTGCGGTGACGGGCTTCTGCCAGTTCGCGTTTCACTACCGATGGCAACTTTGCAAGATTGTTCTTCATCAGATAATCCTGTGCGCCGGCTTTCATAATGGAAACGGCAGTTTCCTCACCGATAGTTCCCGAAACAACAATAAAAGGAATATCAGCCCCCTTCGCAGTAAAGAGTGCCAATGCTGCCGGCGCATCAAATCCCGGCAGTTGGTAGTCCGAAATGATAATATCCCACCCCTGCTCTTGGAGTGCGCTTTCCAACTGCTCGGCAGTTTCTATTCGTTCCGGCATGACCGCATAACCGCCTTTCTCCAAATGGCGAATCACGAGAAAGGCATCACTTTCGGAATCTTCTATAAGTAAAAGCCGTAGCGGAGTTTCCATGGATGCTTGATTAATTTACTGGTGGCGGTTCGTTCAACTCAAGCCAATAGGAACCAAGTTGTTTGATGGTTTCGGTAAAACTCTGAAAATCAACCGGCTTGCGAATATAACTATTGGCACCGAAATCATAACTCGTCGTAACATCTCCCGTTTCTTTTGAGGATGAAAGAATCACGACCGGCAGTCTTCTGGTTCGCTCGTTCTTGCGGATACGCTCCAATACTTCCAAGCCGCCTACGCGGGGCAGATTGAGATCGAGCAGAACAAGCCCCGGCATTGGTAGAGCATCGTTTTCAGCGTCTTGCTCTGTTCCAAAAAGGTAATCCAACGCCTCTTGTCCATCTTCGGCAACAACAAGCGGATTTTCAATATTTGCCTTATGGAGTGCTCTTTTTGCAAGCTCAATATCGCTGGCATTATCCTCTACGAGGAGAATTGACTGCGTTTTCATGGTTGTACTGGTGTTGAGAGGGTAAAATAAAATGTTGATCCTTGATTCACGGCGGCTTCTGCCCATACTTTACCGCCGTGTTTTCCGATAATGCGCTGGACAATAGTCAAATCTACGCCTATACCTTCAAAATCCGATTCTTTATGTAGTCGCTGAAATACCTGAAAAAGTTTATTTGCGTGCCGCATATCGAATCCCACACCGTGGTCACGTACAAAATACACAATTGTACCTTCTTGCGGAAACGTCCCGACGATAATGTGCTTATTGGTGGCATTGCGAGAATATTTCACCGCATTCGAGAGTAAGCCCGCCCACACTTGCCTGATAAGTGCCGGATCGCAAAAAGCATCGGGCAATTCCCCAAGCTCAATGTGATATTCTTTCAAGGCTTGATGCTGATTCATGTCCGTCAAGACCGCCTGAACGATACCTCTCATATTGACGGTGATTGGCTTCAGCGTTTGTCTTCCCAAACGCGACACTGCGAGCAGTGCATCAATCAACACACTCATTTTTGCGGCGCTACCCGTGATAGTGCTTAGTAATCTGCGTCCTTCGTCGTCCAAGCGTTCTTCGTAATCTTCAAGAAAAATTTGCGAAAAGCTGTTGATTGCGCGGAGCGGAGTCCGCAAATCGTGCGCTATGGTGTAGGAAAACGTTTCCAATTCTCTAATGGACTCATTTTTTTCTTTGTTAAACCGCTCCAACACAAGATTTTTATCTTGTAATGCGGCATTCGATTCTTCGATTTCACGGGCTTGCTCCACCTGTATTTCTAATTGCTGCCGAATTTCGAGATTGGCACTCGTGAGTTCGGTCGTACGCTCCCCCACAATGCGCTCAAGTTCAATCGCACGTATTTGAGTTCGCCGCAGTCGCCACCGCACCGCCAAATACAACGCTGCTACGGCACAGATGGCGCAGAGCGTGTAGAACTGCCACGTTTCCCAATAGTACGGCGTGAGATAGAACATTGCCGCAGCACCAACTTCGTTCCAGACACCTGCATTATTGCAGGCAATAACCCGAAAGCGGTAGTGCCGACCACGCGGGAGGTTTGTATAATACGCCACACGCCGCGTCCCCGCTTCAATCAACTCTTTATCGTATCCTTCCAGCATAAACTTAAATTTAACACGGTCGGGATAGAGCAAACTTGTGGCGGTATAACGAAATTCTAATTTCTCTACGCCCACTGCCGAAATTGATGCTGCGCTAAGGTCTAGTTGAGCACTATCAGCTTTTATTTCTTCGATAATAACGGGCGGTGCAAGCGGATTACGAGCTATTTTTCTAGGGTCGGTCATCACAACGCCCGCTACTGTGGCGAACCACAATCGCCCTTCGCTGTCTTTCCATCCGCTCGTGTTGTTACTGTTGCATTCAATATTGTTCAGCCCATCGGCTACGCCAAAGACTTCACAGGAAATCGCGGAAAGCGCCCCATCGGCAACAGCATTGAGTTCAGATTTGCGCACACGGTAAATGCCCTTATTACTGGACATCCAAAGGTAGCCAAAATCGTCTTCGAGAGTACAAAAGACAACATTGTCAAACAAACCGTTCTTGGTAGTAAATGCCGTAAATTTTCCGTCCTTGAAACGATTTAAGCCTCCGCCTTGTGTGCCTATCCAAATCGCACCCTCGCGGTCTTGCATCAGCGAACGGATAAGATTGTTCGACAAACCGTTTGCAGTCGTATAGCTGGTGAAAGTGTCCTTGCCCTGAGCATTGGGGCGCATACAATTCAAGCCGCCATGCGTACCAATCCACAGCGTACTGTCCTTGCTTTGTAGCAAAGCCCGAATATTATTGTGCAGCAAGCCGTTTCCCGTCGTGTAGTACGTGAACGCACCATTTTTCAAGCGATTTATGCCTCCTTCGGCAGTGCCTATCCATAATGTTCCTTCGTAGTCTTCGAGAAGCGAAATCACATCATTGTTTGACAAACCGTTCTTGGTAGTATATTGAGTGAGGAGGGTAGTGTTTCCGCGATGATCATAACTCACGTGGTTTAGCCCACCACCCAGAGTACCTATCCAAAGTGCGCTATTTTGCTGACCATTACCCGCAGCAGAACGCTCAGCAGAACGAGCACCGTACCGACGATCTTCAAGGAGTGCATAGACAAAATTGTTCGATATACCATTTTTTACCGCATAATTTCTCACGACGCTTTTACCGTTATTGTTAAAAGACAAGCGGCTTACACCGCCAACGGTAAAACCTAGCCAGAAAGAACCATGACGGTCTTGTAGGAGGACACGAACATCATCATTCGGAAAACCGTTCTTTGCCGTATAGGAAGCAAATGTTCCGTTGTATATACGATTGACTCCACCACCGCGCGCGGCAAGCCAAAGCACGCCTTCTCGATCTTCTAAGAGAAAGCGTACATCATTATTTGATAACCCATCTTTGGTGGTGTAGGACGTAAACACGCCATTACAAAAGCGATTGACACCACCACCACGTGTGGCAATCCACAGCACACCTTCCCGGTCCTGCAGGAGTGAACGAATGGAGTTCTCTGTCAAACCGTTTTTATCGGAGTATGTGGTAAAGGTTGCCTTATCATGGCTATCAAATCGCACGTGATTCAAGCCATAGCTGGTGCCAGCCCATACTGTGCCGTCACGATCTTGGAGAAGGGATAAAACGAAATTATTCGACAAACCATTCTTTGTTGTGTACCCCGTCAATGTTGAGTTTCCGCCTGCATCGGTGCGCAAACGGTTAAGTCCGCCGCTCGTACCGAGCCATATTGCACCACTACGGTCTTGCATCAAGGTAAGAATGAAATCACTAAGCAGACCATTTTTTGTTGTCATTGTCGTACATACTGCTTTGCCTTGATTATCAAAGCGCACATGGTTCACACCACCGCCCGTGCCAACCCAAAGCGAACCGTCGCGGTCTTGCAAGAGAGACCAGACAAAATCATTTGATAAGCCATCCTTCGTGCTGTAATTAGTGAAGACACCATTCCGTAAGCAATACAAACCACCACCGCCCGTACCAATCCATAGCGAACCATCACGGTCTTCTATCAGGGCTTGGATAATGGTAAAATCAAGAGCAGGTTGGCTCGTTTTGTCAAACAATACAGCGCGTACGCCATCGAAGCGCAATAACCCCTCATCGGTGCCAATCCACAAGTAACCGTCACGTGTTTGGCAAAGCATTTTGGCTGTGTACTGCGGGAGACCGTGTTCCACTTGCCAAGCAGAATGGACATATTCGCCGATTGCTCTCGAAGGGTCTAAACCGCGCACATTCACCCCCGCCGAAAGAGGCGGGATATGAACCGGCTGGTGCTGGGCTAGAGCTTCCTGTCCCAGACAAACAAATAGCGCAATGATTAAGAACATGAACATGGTGATAGCGTGATAGTGCTCTCTTCATCATTACAACAATCGTGAAGAACCTTGTTTTTGGTTCTAATTGGATTTAGTGGGAAAATTCTGTCCTGCCGACGTAGGTCGGCATCCATTGGAAACACATGGTACTGTACTCTTTCGATATGGATACCGACTTACGTCGGTATGACAATGCCATGTTCCCAGCATTCGCAGGAGAGATTTCCAATTAAATCCAATGAGAACCTTGTTTTTTTACTGGTGTGGCGATTCATTCAGGACAAACCAATATAATCCAAGCTGTTTGATGGCTTCAGCAAACTCGTGAAAATCTACCGGCTTTCGGATATAACTATTCACACCCAAGTCATATCCCATTGCTACATCATGTTCTTCTTTGGAAGAGGTCAGGATAACGACGAGCAATCGCTTCGTTTGCTCATGGCGGCGGATCTGTGCTAAGACTTCCAGACCGCTCACACGAGGTAGATTAATATCCAGAAGCACCATTATCGGTGCTTGCGCGGGGTCTCTTTGAGAATACTGCCCCGTACAAAAAAGATAATCCAGCGCTTCTTGCCCATCTTCAGCTATCACAAGCGGATTCAAAATATTCGCCTTCTTGAGCGCTCTTTGTGCAAGTTCGATGTCGCTGAGATTGTCCTCTACAAGAAGAATTGTTCCTGTCATCATAATGAATGTTGTTCTGGAAGTACCAAATTTGTGTCGAATGTAAAATAGAATGTTGCGCCCTTATCTATTGCTGCATCTACCCAGATATTGCCTTGATGCCGATTGATAATGCGCTGCACGGTAGCCAAGCCAACGCCCGTTCCCGGAAATTCACTCTGCTTGTGCATTCTTTGGAACGCTCCGAAGAGTTTTTTTGCAGATTCCTTGTTAAAGCCAGCACCATTATCACGGATGAAATAGACATTTTTTTCATCTGCAATTCCCCTGCCAAATTCAATTACTGCCGTGCTTTTTTTGCTTGTAAACTTACAGGCATTGCCCAAAAGATTGGTCAGCATAATCTCAAGGAGATTAGTATCACCCAAAGCCACCAATTCGGGCTGGACAATAAACGTAAATTGCCTTTCGGGAGACGCTTCCTGCAATCGTTCAAGAATCGAAGAAGCAAGTTCTGAAAGATTCACGGTTGTCCATTTCATTTCAGCACGAGTAATGACCGACAACCGAAGCATATCTTCTATTAACTGTCCCATACGCTGCGTTTCGCTGCGTACCCGATCCAAGTATTGCCGCGCGGTTGGTTCCAGTTGCTCACCATAATCTTCCAGCAGCGCCAAGCTCCAACCGTCTATGCCGCGAAGGGGCGCTCTGAGATCGTGCGAGACGGAATAGGAAAATGCTTCCAGTTCTTTGTTGGTGTTCTCAAGTTCGTTTGTACGCAATAATACGCGCTGCTCAAGGGTTCTGTTCAGTTCGCTTATTCGTTCTTCTGCCAGTTTGAAATCGGTAATATCTTGCGAAACACCATACATATCCGTTGCTATGCCGTCCTCATTTCTGACAACTTTACCAAGTGCATGAATCCACACGGTTTTGCCGTCAATAGGACGCTTGTAGGCATAAATACTGTCGTACATTTCGACTTTTCCTGCAACCGCATCCTGATAATTTTGGAGCGTTCCTCTGGCATACTCCTCGTCACCTGCGAGTACATTGGCGAACCAATCATCTATAATATGGTATCGAAACTCAGGGGTCGGTCTATCTCCAAAGATAGCAACTGTTTGTGCAGATGATTCGTACAAACCCGAGTCGTCCAATCGGGAATGCCAATACCCCGCTTGCGTTAGTTGCAGCGCTGTGTCCGACATCATAATCAATTTTTTCAATGCTTCTTCTGCTTGCTTGCGTTCAGTAATGTCTTCGCCGGAGCTGAATGTACCGATAATAGTACCCGCCTCATCGCGCAGCACAGAATTATGCCAAGCAATATAGCGCTTCTTACCGTTTTTTGTCAATATCTGATTCTCGAAATACTCAAACTGTTCTATTTCTCCAATCATTATCTTTTGGTACACACCAAATACCGCATCATACTCTTCATGGGGCAGACATACCCTAAACCAATCTTTGTCCACAAGCTCACCTTCTGCGTACTCAAGAATTTCATACCCCTTGCGATTTAGCAATGTAATACGGGCTTGTGTATCGAAAGCAACAAAAATCACCTCCGCTACTCTCAGATATTGTTCGGCCCTCTCTTTTTCCTGCGTCAGTGCTTCGGCGGTCTTCTCATGCTCTACTATTTCTTGGAGTGCTTCCTGTGCGAGTCGAGCAGATTCTTTTTGCTCTTGCTCCACCTCAATAAATAGTGATTGCAAACTCTCCACCATTGCATTAAATGTCTGCCCCAAACTACTAAGTTCATCAGAATTTTTTGGGATAACGCGTATGCTCAAATCGCCATTACTCACTTTTGTAGCAGCAAAGGAAAGTTCTCCAATCGAGCGAAGAACGTTTCTCAGTATCAAGCCGGCAAATGATGCCGTTAGGAGCAAGACCAGTATCACAATACCGACATTGGTATAGAGTTCTTTTTGGGTGTTTTCGATACGATTGGTAAGCAACTCTTTCAAGTATTTTGTGTCCATAGCCCACATTGCATTGCTTGACTGCATCGCTCCCTTGTATGCCGTTAGGAGCTCAGGCAGCCGAAGCCTAATAGTATCAGGATTGACAAGGTTCGTTTCGGTAAACCGCACAAACTCTTGGAGCGCTGCGAGGTTCTGCTCGGAAAGTTTTTGTAATGCGGGATTCAGATTATGGGCGGGATTATTCGCAAAAGCAGCATAGTAATCACTTCTACACTTGCTCAGGCTCGACCTCAAGAGCGTCAAGCAGGTAGTGAGAAGGAATTTCTCCTCTTCGCTGCGCTTGCCGTTTGTGATAATACGCTCTCCGAGCATCGTTATTTGGTAGATAATATGCTCTCGTTCCGGCGTTTGGAGCAACGTCAAATCCACCAAATAGTAGGAATCTAAATCAGGGTCAAGAATGAGATTGAACTGGTCTCCCGTGTATGAAATTACATCGCGGAGTTGGGCGATGAGCTTGGTGTGAGCATCATTACTTTCAGCAGCAGAAAAATGATCGGGAGCGTGCAAGTTGCTCTTGAGTGCTTGCCAGTCGCGGGCAAGAGTCGTGATTTTAGTTCTTGTTTCATTACTACCCAACTGTTGCCCGCTACCATTATTCGCCATTTCAATAAGACTCTTGAGTGCATTATCAACAGAATCCTCGGCTGCACGAAATTCCGTGCGGAGCGTAGGCAAGACATTGACAGTATTCGCTACACGATCGGCAAGAAGGCTATGCAAAAAAACACCTCGCACGAGAGGTTGTATCTGTGCCAGATGGGCGCTCCCCTCAAGCTCTTTCTGCGCAAAGGTGATTTTTTCGTTCCGCGTGGTGACGAAAAAAAACAGCAGTACACCAATAGGAAAAAAGAAACCTGTCGAGGCGATAGTGAGTTTTGTTCTGATAGACATAGGCAGGTACGATTAAATGGCACTTTCGGGCTTTGAGGCTTTATGTATCCGTAGCGATTGCTAATAGAGTTCTTTTTGAGTTGATAAATAGTAGCAAGGCAGCATGCTGCCTTGTTTGTCAAATCTAGTGTCAACTTCTTTTGAACATTACCGATTTACCGATTTAATATGTATTTCCGTACCGCAGGCATCATATCGTTGCCGATTGCTGATTTCTTTATCCACGCCAGCGCACCCGCTTGCTTTGCCTTTTCCTGAATTTCGGGTTTGCTTTGTGCGCTCACAATCAGTACCGGCAAATGTTTATGTTTCTGGGAACTTTTCAGCGTACTGATAATATCCAATCCGGTCATACCTTCCATGTCAAAGTCACTGATAATAAGGCGTGGAAGCGTTTGAGCAGCGAAGAGTTCGGCAATAAATTTACGTGGAGCATCAAACTCCCGCACGACATAATTTTCGTTTTCCAGCATCCGCACAATACCTGTGCGAACAAGCGCGTTGTCGTCAACAACAAAAATATCGGGTGCATTTTCTGATATAGCCATAATGAATCTTTCGTAGAATAAAAAAAATAGAAGAGGTACGATACTATCGAGGAATGGTTATAGTTGTTGCAAAGGGAAACATATACTCACCGTCGTTTGAACGCCATATTCACTGGCAATATGGAGAAAGCCGCCATAGAGCGCCGCAATACTTCTCGCCAACGTAAGCCCTAAGCCAGTGCCTTGCTGTTCAAAATATTGACGGTCGAATTGCATAAACGCCGATGCAGGTTCGGTGATGAGTCGGATTTGCTCGTCGGTCATGCCGCGTCCGAAGTCGGTAACATCTATAATGTACAGTCGTCTCTCGCCGTCTATACGAGAACCAATGCTGACTGCCGAGCCGCTGGGCGAAAAAGAAAATGCGTTCAAGCAGATTTCCGTGAGAGCTTTTTCGACGTGCCATTGATTTGCCGCCAGTGTAGCATCTTCGAGCGCAAGTTGGATATCCGATGTACGAGAACAACTTTCGGCAATCTGCATCACAGTATCCTGCAACTCAGCGCCCGCAGAAGTAGTAGCATTATCCTCAACCAGTGGCTTCCCCTTGAGATTATCCAGTAGCGTATGCACCTGAGAATACAATAAAAAGTTTTCGACTATACGCGCCAAGCGCCGTGCAGACGAGATAATGCAGTCATTTAATTGCCCGATTTCTTCTTTGGAAAGCGTAGCAAGTTCAGAGCGAATAAGGCTGGAAGCACCTAAAATTCCACTGACAGGCGTACGAAGTTCGTGCGGAAGAACCGCAGTCAAATGCTGTTGCGCTCGCTTAATATGGTCAGCAAGACGTTGCTGCTGCTGGTCATATCGGGCGAGACGAGCTTCGATAGTTTTTAATAAATCCTTGATATTAAACGGCTTAGTAACGTAATCATCTGCTCCATAGTGCATCCCGACCCGCACATCTTCGGTGGTCTTTCTTCCGGTGAGAAAAATAACCGGCACAGTGAGTGTTTCCGATGATTTTCTCAGTTGCGCCAACAACTCATACCCATTCATGTCGGGCATATCAATATCAGAAATAATCAAGTCGGGCATTTTTGACTCTATCAACGCCAGTGCCTGTCTTCCATTTTCGGCACCAATAGCATCAAAGCCTTTTTCCGTTAAGGTGAAAAGCAAATTTGACAGTAAACGCTCATTGTCTTCAACAACAAGGATATTTCTTTTCATTGGTAATCTCCAGTCGTTGTATTGCGTTTATCTATGCCTAAGCCTCGTAACAATTCTTCCAAATCTTTCGGTGTGTAGGGCTTTGTGAGGTATGCCTCGCAATTTTCCCGGAAGGACTGGAGTATGCTCGTAGCGGAGTCTAGGGCAGTGAGCATAATGATTTTTGCGCCGTCGCGCCCGTCGCGTTTATGCAATGTTTCGATACGTCGGATATGCTGCAATGCTTCAAATCCATTCATGCCCGGCATCATAATATCAAGCAATGCAAGTTGGAATGGCTCGTCCGCAGTCATTGCCTCATCGAAAACCCGCACGGCATCAGCACCATTATCGGTAGCATAATATTCGCCATAAGGATTCATTGTCCATGACAGCACTTTGAGCAAGTGAACGTCATCTTCCAAAATAAGGATTTTCATAGAGATTCGCTCTCCTGTGGTTCAATAATATGCGTTTTAATAGCGACCATATTCTTTACTGTCTAAAGTTTGCTCGTTTGTTTGCTGTTTGTCGGACTCTTCGCTGTACGACTTCGTGAAGTCACGGTTAGAGCCTTGGCGTGGAGAGTGTTTCTGCATCGTCATCGCTTGCATACTATTTGTTTGCTCTTGGCGGAGTTGAAAGCTGGAAATCAAGCGTTGCAGTTCAACCGCCTGCGATGAAAGCTCCTCTGCTGCTGCTGCGCTTGCTTCGGTATTGGCTGCGTTTTGCTGCGTCAGATTGTCTATCTGGTGCAATCCTACATTAACCTGCTCAACGCCGACAGCCTGTTCCTTCGAGGAGGAAACAATTTCAGCCACACGTTGCGTGACTTGAAGCGAATTTTCGGAAATCTGGTGCAGGACTTCGTTGGTGGTATTCACCAGCCCCGAACCATTCTGTACTTTCTCAATTGCCCCTTCGATAAGTTCTGCGGTTTCTTTGGCAGCTTCCGCGCTGCGAGCCGCTAAATTGCGAACTTCTTCGGCAACAACCGCAAAGCCCAAGCCGTGCCGGCCTGCACGTGCAGCCTCCACAGCCGCGTTCAGAGCAAGCAAGTTCGTTTGGAAGGCAATCTCATCAATGACTTTGATGATTTTCGAGATATTCCGACTGCTATCGCTAATCGCATTCATCGCGGTAGTAAGCCGCTCCATCTCGGAAGTACCACGGTCAGAAGTCCGGCGAGATTCTCGTACAAGCGCATTTGCTTCCTCAGCACCGACAGCATTTGTTTTTGCCTGTGCACCAATTTCAACCATCGAACTGCTAATTTCCTCAAGCGCTGCTGCTTGATGCTGTGCGCCTTGTGCAAGTCCGTTACTTGCCTCGGCTATTTGTTTCGCACCAATGGAAACCTGAGCCACACCCGACATCATTCGCGCCAGCGTCTGGCTTACCGACCCGATTGTTTCGTTCAGTGCTACCTTGAGTGCCAAGCTGTCGCCTTTGTAATTGCCTTGCATCGTCACGCTGAAGTTACCGCGTGCCAACTCTTGGAGAATAGCAATAGACTCCTTAAAGGGCATCAAATCAACGGTTGTGTTCAGCGCATCTTTCAAAATAGCATGATCGCCCTGATAACGCCCCGTCATCTTGGTCGAAAGGTCGCCTTCTGCCATGCGTTGCAGCACTTCTACCGCTTCGTTAATGGGCAATATCACGGCATCAAGAGTTTTATTGATACCTTCGATCATTTCACGGAAGAGATTTTGGAACTTTGTCACATCGCCGCGCTGCGAGAGATTACCTTTGACAGCTTCTTGAGAAATCATGAAGATTTCGTCGCTCACCGCCTTGAATCCGCTTAGTGTTGTGACCATTTGATTAAATGATGTCGCCAGAGAACCGACCTCATCTTTTCGGTCGTTGTCAATGCTGACATTAAAGTCTCCGCCAGCGATTTTTCGAGCGGCTTCGTCGAGAAGAGCCATAGGACGGCTCAGTGAGCGAGCAATGAATACTCCGACAACGCCACCGATGACGATAGCAACTAAGATAAGGGCAAGAAGTGTTTTGATAAGCGTTTGCGATGAAATCTCTGAGGCTTCATATAATTCCTTGCCTACTGTTTCTTGAAGAAGCGCAAGCTTTTCCATTGAATTAACCAGCGCCAGTGCTCTCGGTCCGGTTAAATTTTGATTCATGATCTCTGCTTCTTGCTTTTTCATTGCGCGACTGAGATTCAACGCTTGATCACGCTGCGTCCGATATGATACCAGATTTTCTCGAAGTTCGACTAATCCTTTCTTCTCTGCCTCTACCAGGTACGTTGCGGCATATTCAGCAATAACTTTGTCTATTTCCTGATCTTTGTTTTGAACTTTCTTGTCAAGCTCAAGCATTTCAGGCGCGGTCATAGCTTTGAGGTGCGTGAGAGCTGCTGTACGCATTTCCAAAAGATGCTGCGACAACTTAAACATTTGCAGCGTCGGAATGAGTCGGTCTTTGTACATCGAATCAAAATTATGTACCAACACGTTCAAACCTGAGTAGCCGTAATACCCGACTGTCGAGGTCAGCGCCAGCAAAACAGATACAAGCAGAAGAATTTTAGCCTGTATCTTGATATTATGAAACCAGAGCATAGTATTGTCCTTGAAAAAGGTAAGAGTAAATAGATAGATTGATATTCTTTATGTCGTTGCTGTTTCTTGTGCAGATGGAATACAAGACAACCTGTTACGCGGTCTCTTCGGCTACCGCCAGTTCAGGTGTTTTCTCATCGTTGTTCAGTATGGCGAAGAGATTCAGAATCATTCGTACTTTTTCTCCGTGCTTGGCGATACCCTGAAGATACCGACTCCGTGCGCCCTTAATAGTCTTCGGCGGCGGCGCGATATGCTCTTGGTCAATATCCGCAACTTCGACGACCGCATCTACAATCACGCCCGTTGTACCATACTTTTCATGTCCGACAACGATGATGCACGTCCGCTCATTATACTCTCGCTCCTCAAGACCAAAGCGCAAGCGAGCGTCAAAGACCGGAATGATTTTACCGCGTAAGTTGATAACACCACGAATATGGTGGTCAAGTTTCGGAATCGAAGAAATATGTTGCATCCCCACAATTTCGTTGACGTGTTTGGCTTCGAGAGCATATTCTTCGTTACCAAGCCGGAAAACAAGGTATTTATGCTCCAGCATATCCATATCTTCGAGAGCTTCTGCCTCTTCATTTGTGAGGCCAAGGGTATTAACGACATTTGCCATAGTTTTGGGAAGACAAAGGAGGTATAAAAAGTACAGGAAGTACGGGAAGTACGGGAAGTACCGAAAGAGAATTATTGTTGCCCGCTCTTAGCCGTGTAAGCCATAGCGGCTGCTGCACTGATGGATTCTTCAGTCGAATGGATAAGCCCCTCCACGTCAAGGATGAGACCAATCCTGCCGTCGCTTAAAATCATATAGCCGCTTAACCCCGCCACAGAACCAATATATTCCGACAACGGCTTAATAACGGTTTGTTGCTGCCCAATAACCTCATCCGCGCTCAGGCATACTCTCTGGGCATTGACTTCGACAATAATCAAAATTCCTTTTTCTAATTCATCGTTGTCAGGGCGAAGAGCGAAAATCTCGTGCAGACGCAGCACGGGATAGAGCGTCTCGCGGACACGAACAATTTCTACACCATCCATTGTCGTCGTCACATCGCTTGCACGCGGGCGGAAGGACTGGCGAACCGCACCAAGCGGGATAGCATAGTGCGTCGAGCCTACACGCACAAGCATTACGTCCATGCTGGCAAGAGTCAGAGGAATCCGAAGGGTAATCGTCGTACCTTTGCCCTCACGTGAGCGCACTTGGACACTGCCGCGCAATTTCTCAATATTTTTCTTGACCACATCCATTCCCACGCCACGCCCCGATAATTCCGTTACCGTTTGAGCCGTTGAAAATCCGGGTTCAAAAATGAAATTCCAGACCTCCGCATCGGAAAGATTCTCGCTATCGGCGGAAGTGATACCACGCTCTATGGCACGACGCAGGATATTGGTGCGGTTCAGCCCCGCGCCGTCATCACGCACAGACACGACAATCTCGCTCCCCTCATACATTGCGCTTAGGTGAATCACGCCCGTTGCAGGCTTGCCCAAACGCTCGCGTTCATCGGGCGGCTCAATACCATGGTCAATCGAATTGCGGATAATATGGACAAGCGGGTCGAACATAAGTTCAATCACATTCTTATCCATTTCCGTATCAGCACCGCTCATCTGAAGCTCAATCTGTTTGCCGATATGCGTTCCGACCTCACGTGCGATACGCTTCATTTTGGCAAAGAGAATTTCTATCGGAGTCATCCGCATTGACATCGTTGCGGTTTGCAGTTGTCGCGTGATTTTTGTCAACATCGTGGCTGACTTACGGAAATTCGGCATTTTCATGCCTTTGAGGTCGGGACTATTCAGCGTCATCGTTTGTATCGTCACCAGTTCGCCCACAAGGTCGAAAAGGCGGTCGAGCTTAACGGTTTCAACACGAATTTCGGAACGCTCGGTGTACAGCGTTCCGGTTGAGGCAAAAACCTCTGCGTCG
>JANYDO010000156.1 GCA_025363605.1 Candidatus Kapaibacterium sp. | reverse complement strand
TTTTTGACCGATGTGTACAACACAAAACGCCCGCATTCTTCACTCGGTTACCTCACACCCGAAGAATTTCAGGCACTCGCATCGCTCGCAGAACCAATAACTTTTGTCAAATAACTGTCCAGAAAAACCGAACCACTACAGTTTACTGTTCCTGCGCAATAAATCCCTCTCTACCCCATCAAACGTCGTTTCAGGATTGGTCTGAAGCGACGTTTTTTTTGCTTTTCAGAAAATTGCCGTCTGGAACATCAGCGAATATTTTGAAAATACGCTCAATCCAAGCAAGCACTAGAAGCAAAAAAGTACGAAAACCATTGGAAAATCAAGACAAAACCGTATATTTGTAGTCTATGCCTTTTTTCTTAGGCATCAGGAATACAGATAATGCTTGAAATAACAAGCATTTACAGAAAAATGCAGCCAATTAAAATCACATTTTACGCACACTTCATTACGATTATTGAAAGGGCAACCTGACAATGGGTACACTCTCGAGAATGCGCACAATTTCCCCCTACGTCCTTGTGACAGTAGCGGTGGTCTTTATTGTGTTTATGGTCATCAGTAACGATAGTATTGATGTCCTGACAAAACGCGGTCAAAATCTTGCTACATCTGCTGTTGGAACAGTCAATGGCGAAAAGATCATGTACACGGAATTTGAACGCCGCGTCAAAGAGCAAGCGGATGCAGCTCGCGCTCAATCTCCCAACGTCGACGAATTCGACGAAGCACCAGTACGCGAACAAGTCTGGAACGAAATGGTTGACGAAATCTTGCTTCGCCAAGAATCCGATAAACTTGGTATTACTATCAGCAACGACGAAATTTTGGACGTACTCTTAGAGAATCCGCCGGATGTTCTGCGCCGCCCATTTACCGACTCTACGGGACGTTTCTTGCGCGATACCTATCTCGACTACGTTACCAATCCTGACATTATTGCTCAACGCGCCCAGCAGCAAGGCGGGCAAAAAGCCGCTCAAGAGGCAGCAAAGCAAACAGCAGACTTTAAGAAATATCTTGTACGCATCGAAGATGCTATCCGCCAAGACAAACTGCAAAATAATATGCGTGCTGCTGTCAGTGCAGCCTTCGGCGCACTCGACCCGCTCTACTTAGAGCGCCGTTATACAGCCGAAAATTCAACAGTAGATGCTGATTTTATTGCTCTAAACGCAAATCTTATCCCAGACAGTGAAGTCAAGGTAAGCGACGATGAAATTGCCAAATATTACAGTAGCCATGAATCTTCATTCAAGCAAAAACCCGTACGCAAGCTCAAGTATGCACTGCTGCCGGTCGTGCCTTCGCAGGCAGACACGCAGCGCGTACAAAAACGCCTTGAGCGCATTGTCACTGACCTCAATTCGGCTACGACCCCCGGTCAGCGCGACACAGTGTTTGAGCGCTTTATCGGTGATTTTGGTGGCGTGACCAATGATTACAAGTTCATTCAAGATGTTCCGCCGCAAACGCTTATTATGCTGAATAATCTTCCCTTGCGTGGCGTAGTCGGTCCGATTCAGACCCAGCAAGGTATGACATTTGTGCGCCTCGACGACCGCCGTTCGGGTACAAATGTTATGACCAAGGCAAGCCACATCTTGATTCGATTCGATGCAAAAAATCCTGCGTCCAAAGATAGTGCAAAAGCTATCGCACAAGGACTCTTGCAAGAAGCGCAATCGGGTAAAGATTTCACCGAACTGGCAAAGAAAAATTCGCAAGACCAGAGCGTGTCGCAAAACGGCGGTGATTTGGGTTTCTTTGGTAAAGGTATGATGGTTAAGCCATTTGAAGAAGCGGCTTCAGCAGCAGTCGTCGGCTCCATTATCGGTCCGGTCGAAACACAGTTCGGCTGGCACGTTATCAAAGTGACCGACAAAAAAACCGATGAAATCAAATTCAGCGAAATCACACTCAATCCGACTATCAGCCAAGCAACCCGCAGTCAGCTCTTCCGTACAGCCGCGAACCTCAAAGAAAGCCTCAAAAGCGGCGTACAATTTGACACGGCTGCAAAACGTTTGGGTATCGTTGCAAGCGAAACAGCATACTTCCGCCGCGTAGCAACGATTCTGGGTTCACGCCAACTTACCAACTTTGCCTTTGATAGCAACGTTGGTGACGTATCCGACCCGATTGAACTTAAAAACACCGGTATCGTCATTGCTCAGTTGGCACAAAGCCGCCTCATGGGTATTAAGCCGCTCGAAGATGCAAAAGACGAAATCAAGATGAAACTGATGGTCACGAAAAAACTTGACGTATTGAAAAACAAAGCACAAGATGTTTTTGCAAAAGTTTCCGGTTTGGATTCGCTCTCAAAAGCAAAAACACTTGATTCGACGCTGAATGTCGTCATGGCAAAAGGCATTACCGACAACGGTCGTGTACCGTCGTTTGGCTCTGACGTTGCGCTTACGTCTTCTCTCTTTAGCCAATCAGCTTCGATGGGTAAAATTCTCGCTCCCATTCGTGGTGAGCGCGGGTATTACATCGCACAAATCAAAGCGAAAAAAGATGCCGACCCGAACGGCTTTGCAAGCGCTCGTCAAGCACTTGCCCAAGGCGAAAAAAGCAAAGCACAAAGCACGCTGTACTTCAAATGGCGCAACGAACTCCGCGACCGCGCTGACATTGAGGACAATCGCAATAAGTATTTCCGCGATTAATCTTTGAGTTCATAATGTAAAAGCAAAATCCCCGCTTGGGTGCGTCTTCGATGCAACACAAGCGGGGATTTTGCGTCTTTATCATTGGCAAAATCACTATCCACTATTATCCATTCTATTATGTCGCACCACAAAGTCGCTATCATCGGTTCTGGTCCGGCGGGCTTCACTGCTGCCCTCTATGCCTCACGTGCAAACTTAGACGTTACCATATTCGAGGGACACCAGCCGGGTGGACAACTTACGATTACTACTGAAGTCGAAAATTATCCGGGCTTTGAGCACGGCATACAAGGTCCTGAGTTGATGGAAGTCATGCGCAAACAGGTTCATCGCTTTGGTGCAAAATCTGTTTATGAAACAGTAACAACGCTTGAGAAAAGCAATCACCAATTCGCTCTGACGACAGATCGAGGCACAACGCATTACGCAGATGCAGTCATTTTGGCAATGGGTGCTTCAGCAAAACTTTTGGGCACAAAAGGCGAACACGAGTACATGGGCTATGGTGTATCTGCCTGTGCGACCTGCGACGGTTTCTTTTTTCGGAACCAAGATGTTATCGTCGTTGGCGGCGGCGATACCGCAATGGAAGAGGCAAACTATCTCACACGCTTCTGCAAATCGGTGCTGATTGTCCACCGCCGTGAGGAATTTCGCGCCTCGAAAATCATGCTCGACCGGGTGCATAAGAACGATAAAATCACGTTTGCACTGAACACCGCCATTGATGAATTTAAGGGTGAAACGCTTGAGACAGGTATGAAAAAGATGACGAGCGTTGTACTACGCGACACCAAAAGCAACGAAATCCGCGAAATCCTGATTGATGGTGCTTTTGTGGCTATTGGGCATGAGCCGAACAGCAAACTCGTTCGTGGTCTCCTAGAAATGGACGCTAATGGCTATCTACTCACGCAAGGAAAATCAAGCTATACCAACGTACCCGGCATTTTTGCCTGTGGCGATTTGCAAGATACTGTCTATCGGCAAGCAATCACGGCTGCCGGAAGCGGTTGTATGGCTGCGATAGATGCAGAGCGCTGGCTGGAAGCGCAAGGGCATTAAAGAAAAGGCGGCAGCTATCAGGCGAGGACACAACAAGGTTTATGTACCTTCGGATTCAATGTTTATTTATGAGCGCATTACCTAAACAGTACCTTTCGGAAGAGCAATATTTGGCGCAAGAACGCCTTGCACCCCATAAATCCGAGTATTATGATGGTGAAATCTTTGCAATGGCAGGGGCTTCACGGTATCATAATTCAACAACTTCGGGCATTTTCTACGCATTATGCAAACACTGCTTACCGCGAGGTTGCGACGTGTACGGTAGCGATATGCGTGTATATGTCGGCGCAACACCGATTCGCGGAAAAAGTCTCTACACCTACCCTGATATTACCGTCGTTTGCGGCGAACCGACGTTCTCCGACAATGAAGAAGACACTCTTACCAATCCACTTCTTATCGTCGAAGTGTTGTCGGAAACTACCGAACGCTACGACCGCACGACAAAATTTCAGATGTACAAAGGCTTGGAAAGCCTGCACGAGTACGTCCTCGTTGCCCAACAAGAGCCATTTATTGAGACGTTTTATCGGAATGGCAATAACGAATGGATATACTCATCTGCAAGCGGCTTGGAAGGCTCTCTCGCTCTTGCGTCCATAGATTGCATACTGCACTTGCAGGAAGTCTATATTCAAACTGCACGAATGGCTGGCTTTCGTCCAAACGGTTTTTTTAATGGCGACGGTACGCCGCTTAGAGATACACCAGTCAATCCAGAATCACTTGAGTTCAAACCATAGTAATTCCTCTTATCCACACAAAATCCCTTCGCGTCGTATGAAGCGCATACTCTCTACCCTATCTGCATTCACTCTGCTGTTGGTACTCGTTGGCGGCAGCATTTCATTTTTTCCTGTTTCCCTTATGAGCGACACTCCCAAACCACCCGTTGCAAAAATCATCCCGAAACATGATACCGCACACAAAGAGGTACGCACGGACAATTATTTCTGGCTGCGCGACAAGACTAATCCCGAAGTGATAAAGCATCTCGAAGCAGAAAACGCCTACACGCAAGCAATGATGAGCGATACAAAGGATTTGCAAGAGAAACTCTACAATGAAATGAAATCGCGCATTAAAGAAACAGACCTTAGTGTGCCGTATCAGGACAATGGCTATTTCTATTACTCTCGCACAGCTGAGGGCAAGCAATATGCGATTTACTGCCGCAAAAAAGGTAGTATGGATGCGTCGGAGCAAGTCACGATTGACTTAAATGTGCTTGCTGAAGGAAAAAACTTCATTCGCTTGGGTGCGTATAGCATCAGCCCTGACGGAAAACTCCTCGGCTATGGATTGGATTTCGACGGCTCACGGAAATTCACGCTCTATGTCAAAAATCTTGAAACCGGCGAACTCTTGAAAGACCAAATTCCCGAGACCGCCGGAGCATTTGCGTGGGGCAACGATAATAAGACGATTTTTTACAATGTCTATGATTCGTCCTTACGCTCTTACAAGATTTTGCGCCATGAATTAGGCTTCGATGCGAAATCTGATGCCGAGGTCTTCCACGAAAAAGATGAAAAATTTGATTGCTACGTGGGCAAAACCCGAAGCGACCGATACATCATTATCAGCACCACCAGCAAGACGACCGGCGAAGCGTGGTATCTCGACGCTAATCACCCGAAAGAAGCGTTTCGCTGCATTGAGCCTCGCAAAGTCGGTCACGAATACTCGGTAACGCACCACGAAGGCAATTTCCTCATTATGACGAATGACAAAGCGAAGAACTTCCGACTCATGTCCGCACCTGTTGACAAGCCCGGTATGAAAAACTGGAAAGAAGTAATTGCGCATCGCCCGAAAGTGAAACTGGACGATATTGACGCATTCGAGAAATACTGGGCGCTTTCTGTGCGTGAAAATGGCTTGACGGCTATTGAGATATATGACGTTGCCACGAAAAAATCCCACAGAATTGCTTTCCCTGAAGTGGCATATTTGTCCTACACCAGTACCAATGCGGAGTATAAATCTACTAAACTGCGCTACGGCTACACCTCACTCATTACGCCGAACTCCATTTACGACTATGATGTAGAAAAGCACGAATCAACGTTGCTCAAGCGCCAAGAAGTTCCGGGCGGCTATATGCCTGAAGATTACGCCGTTGAGCGCATTTTTGCCAAAGCAAAAGACGGCGCACAAATACCAATTTCGCTGGTGTACAAAAAAGGTGTAAGGAAAGACGGTTCCAATCCGACTTTTCTGTATGCTTACGGTTCTTACGGCATTTCGATTGACCCAACCTTCAATTCCAGCCGCGTCAGCCTGCTCGACAGAGGCTTTATCTATGCGATTGCGCATATTCGCGGTGGTGGAGAAATGGGCAAGCAGTGGTACGAGGACGGCAAGCTGCTCAAGAAGAAAAATACCTTTACGGACTATATTGCGTCAGCAGAACATTTGATTGCGCAAAAATACACAACCCCGCAAAAACTGGTTGCTAACGGCGGCTCTGCGGGCGGCTTGCTGATGGGCGCGGTTGTCAATATGCGCCCCGAACTCTTCAAAGCCGTTCACGCAGCCGTTCCGTTTGTGGATGTTATCAATACGATGTTCGATGCCACGCTTCCGCTCACGACAAGCGAGTACGAAGAGTGGGGCAATCCAAACGAGAAGAAGTTTTACAACTACATGAAGTCGTATTCGCCCTACGATAATGTTGCCGCAAAGGCATATCCGACAATGCTGTTGACAACTGGCTTGAACGACTCGCAAGTTCCTTATTGGGAACCTGCGAAATTCTGCGCAAAACTTCGCGCAATGAAGACTGATAACAACACGCTAATTTTCAAAATCAACATGGGTGTTGGTCACGGCGGTGCTTCGGGGCGCTATGACGCACTCAAAGACCGCGCATTTGAATACGCTTTCTTCCTCAAGACGCTTGGTATCACGCAGTAAGGCACTATTTCGGGTGGCTTTGTGCGGATTGGGCAGGGAGAAAAGCGAATATGTGTTGATTCTTGAAAAAAAGCAATAATCCATTATCCGTTTGTATCTGTCCAATCCGTACCTGTACACATTCCACGTCTTTTTCACCAACTTTAATCACCATGAAATCTTTCCTCGCAATCGGCATCAGCGCTGCGTTTCTGACACTTGGTACGACATCGTGTGTCGCAAAACCAAGTGCGCAGAATAATACCGATAAACAATCCTCACCATCAGCAGAAAGGACAATCCCTGTGGCAACAGTCAACGAGCCAACACCAACGCCTTCGGGTAAAACAGAAGTAGCAACCTTCGGTTCAGGCTGTTTCTGGTGTACCGAGGCGATATTTCAACGTGTGGACGGCGTACTGAAAATTGTGTCGGGCTATGAAGGCGGTACGGTAAAAAATCCTTCCTACAAAGAAGTCTGCGAAGGCACGACCGGACACGCCGAATGTACACAAATCACTTTCGATCCTGCAAAAGTCAGCTACGACGAATTGCTCAAGATTTTCTGGAAGACCCACGACCCCACTACGCTGAATCGTCAAGGTAATGACGTAGGCACGCAGTACCGCTCGGTGATTTTCTACCACAACGAACAGCAAAAGGCAACGGCTGAAAAATATAAGAAAGAATTAAGCGCATCGGGCGCTTGGGACAAACCGCTTGTAACGGAAATTAGTGCAAGCACAACCTTCTATCCGGCAGAAGATTATCATCAAAATTATTTCAATGATAATCCGGGGCAAGGTTATTGCGCGTTTGTAATTCGTCCCAAAGTAGAGAAGTTTGAAGCCGTGTTCAAAGAAAAGCTCAAAAAGAAATAAAGCTCCACTGCTTTAGCTCTGAGCTTTATGAAATCATGCGGTAAAGGGCTGCGAGTAATCTCCCGTAATGATGCGCTCCAGTTTGTCAACAGCATGATTGTAAAAATAGACCCAAGCCTCAAGCGTTGTTCCTTCTTCAAGAAGGACAACGCTTGTTTTTTTACGAACGTAGAGTGCATCGGACGTGCCGTCGGCAGATTCGTATTCGTCAATAATTTTCCAAAGAAGATTATTGCGATGTGGATTAGTCGTCAGAGCATAGACTTCGCCAAAGACTTCATCCTCGCTTGATTCCGAGGCAACCACGCCCGGATATTGCGAAATAAAATACATCTGCCCCTGTAAGACTGCTTTGCTAAAAAATGTGGCAAAGGTAGTCAAAACCCCGTGCATATGGTGAGGTGTATTGTGCGGATATGTTGTGCGCCCAAGCGTCCCATAAACGAAAAGGTATTCTTGTTCAATGATATTCATAGAAAGTGTATTGTGGTGACAATTATCGCGGTGATTCAAGCCCCATCACGCATCGGAACGTGTCGCGGGCTATCATCAGTTCTTCATTCGTGGGAATAACCCACGCTTCCAAGCGGCTTCCATCTTCCGAAATTTTCCCTTCTTTTCCTCGTGTCGTCGCCTTGTTGCGCTCACCATTCATTTGTATCCCCATCCACTCCAGACCGCTTGTAATCTTGCTGCGGACGTAATCCGAGTTTTCGCCAATTCCCCCGGTGAAAATAATTGCTGATGCGCCATTCATTGCTGCCAGATACGAGCCGATGTATTTTTTAATGCGATAGGCAAAGACTTCGATCGCCAGTTTTGCGCGGCGGTCGTCGTTTTCCACAGCCTCGGCGACAAGTTCGCGCATATCATTCGTCAAGCCCGAAATGCCGAGCAAGCCCGATTGCTTGTTCAGCACCGATTCCACTTCCGCCATAGAGTAGCCTTCTTTGTGCGCCAGGTGCTCCAAGATTGCAGGGTCAATGTCGCCGGAGCGCGTTCCCATTACCAAGCCTTCAAGCGGAGTCATTCCCATCGAAGTATCAAGCGAGCGCCCGCCTTTGATGGCGCAAATCGAACACCCATTACCAAGATGAATGGAAATGACATTGACGTTCTCACGCTCCAATCCCAGAAGCGTTCGATAGCGAAACTGCACATAGCGATGCGACACGCCGTGAAAACCATAACGGCGAATCTTATGCCGACGATAGAATTGGTAAGGAATCGCATACAAATACGCATAGTCCGGCAAAGTGTGGTGGAATGCGGTGTCGAAGACCGCCACTTGCTTTGCCGTGCCGCCAAAGACTTTTTTAATCGCGTAAATTCCCTTAAGGTTCTGAGGATTATGCAAAGGCGCAAGGTCAATACAATCCTCAATTTGCCTGATGACTTCATCATCAATCAGCATAGATTTTGTCAATTCTTCGCCACCGTGGACAACCCGATGCCCTATTGCTGCAATATCTGTGTAGGAAGTGATGCCCGGAATATTAGCTTCAGGAGAAATAATCCATTGCATAATTTTTTCAATCGCTGCCGAATGGTCTCTGAGCGGCACGGCTTCTCGTTGTGAGCGCGACGTACCATCGGTATTCACGACGGAAAAATTCACAAGTGCCGGACCGCCTATCCGCTCAATGACACCGTAAGCAAGACGCTTATCGGTGTTTTGCTCGATAAGTTGCGCGTCGGTATTGATAAGTTGAAATTTTACCGATGAACTACCGCAATTTAGGACAAGAATGTTCATACAAAGCAAAAGAGTTTGAGAGAAAAAATACTATACACTGCAAAGAGTTATTGCGAAAATCCATACCGTGCCAGTATAGAAGCGCCTTCCAACGAACAAACGTACTCAACAAATTCATTAGCAAGCATCGGCTCAGAAGAACGCTTTAATGCTACAATGCCCTGTTCAAGCGGCGCATAGAGCTTTCGGTCAATCGGTGCATAACTGCCCGATTTCTGCATTGCAGGCGTAAGAGCAAGCGAGAGCGAAATAACGGCAGCATCTACGTTCAATGTCTGGGCAAATTGTGCCGCTTGGGCAACATTATCCGCCAATACAAGCCGCTTCTGTACTGCGCTCCAGAGATTTTTCGCTTCCAGCGCTTCTTTGGCGCGTTCCCCATAGGGTGCATGGGCGGGATTGGCTATTGCCACACGGCGAATTCGCGGGTCATTCACCACAGCCAGTCCCATCTGCTTCACATCATCATCATCAACGTTCGTGCGCGTCTGTTTCCCCACCCAAACAACCAGCGTACCGACCGCATAACGGCGAGGTTTTGCAGTCGTCATTCCTTTGGCATTGAGATTGTCGGGATAGCGCATATCGGCTGAAAGGAAGACATCGAAGGGAGCGCCACTCACAATTTGGGTTACAAAATTCCCCGATGAGCCGTAAACCGCTTCCATGCTTGCGTTCGGGTGCTTCGCTCGGAAGGCTTGTATCAATTCCGGCAGTGCTTGTTGCAAATCGGCTGCTGCTGCGATGCGCAGTGTTTGAGCGCAAAGACTTGCCCCACAGCACAATGCAATAAAAAGAGTACACCACAAAAGGCGCATCAAAACTCGCTTTGTATTGTATATTTTGCAGTGCGTTTTATTGTACATTGCGGAAAACACCCGTCACCACGCCATGAATCACAAAATGGTCAAACTCACCGACGACTATTGGCTTGTAGTTCGGGTTTTCCGGCAGCAGCATAATACGCTTGCCGACAGCAAAGAGGCGCTTAACCGTCATATCGCCATTCAGACTAGCTACGATAATGCTGTTATGACGCGCTTCGGCGGCATGGTCAACGATGATAAGGTCACCATCCAGAATATGTGCTTTTTGCATCGAATCGCCCACGACGCGGAGCAAATAGCAATTTTTCGGATGCGGCACAATGTCCGCCGGTACGCGGAGGGTTTTTTCGACCGTATCGTCAGCATTGACGGGCTTTCCGGCGCGAACGCTGTACATATAGAGCGGGAGTTCGACGAACTCTTTATCGCCACGAATGTCGAGAACTTCTACCATGATTATTGAGGGAAAAGTTGATAGATACTGGGTTTTGACGTTAATGTATTTTTTCTTGTTGGCGCTGTGCCAGAAAGCCGCCGGAACGTCCATTCATCACGGCTTGAATTTCCGCAATAATGGAAAGCGCTACTTCCTCGGCAGTTTCCGAGCCTATATCTACACCAATCGGATTGTGCAAACGCGCTAAATCTTCATCGAACATCGTGAGAGACTGCTCTTGAAGCAAGGTCAGAATTTTCTGCAAACGCGGCTTCGGTCCCAGAAGCCCAATATATCCTGCATTTGATGCGAATGCTTCTTGGAGAAAAGCAGCGTCAAAGGCGAGATTATGCGTCATTATCACGAGAGCAGTTTGAGGAGAAAGAACGATATTCCGAACAGTTTCGGCAATATTTTCACGGGTGTAGCGTGCGAGCAAAGAGGCTTTGGGAAAGCGCTCTGCACTCAATAATGCGGGGCGATGGTCAAGAACAGTTGTCCGCCAGCCCAGTATGGAGGCGTATTCCACAAGCGGAAGCGCGTCATACCCAGCGCCCACGATAACCAGTTCTTGCACCGACAGTAAGGATTCGAGAAGAACGTGCACAGCATTTTCGCTTTCTGCAAATTCGCCTTCTGCAAATTCGCCTTCTGCAAAGAGCATTTGCTGCCATTTACGTTTTTCTTGGAGCATAGTGGCGGCATTATCCCACACAGTGCTTCGCAGGCGGTTTGCAAGATTACTTTCGCCGAAATTATCACTTGCTTCGTCATTTGCATAAAGAAAAAAACGATGCCCTTCGAGCAAGGATTGATGCGGATTGTGGCTTTTTATTTCGTACACCGTTGCTATTGCTCGTGGCTGACGCTGCTCGAAACATTGCCGAATGAAAACGCATAACGGGTCATCCGCACCAGTGAGACGTTCTAAGAATACCGTCGTAACGCCATTACAGCCCATTCCCAGACCAAAAATCGGGTCATCGGAAGAGCCGTCATACACCAGTAATTTTGATACACCATCCAGCAAGACGCTTTGCGAACGCTCTGCAACATCGCTTTCCAAGCAACCACCACTAATTGCGCCGACCGACGCACCGTCAGGAAAAATCAGCATACGCGCTCCGGCGCGGCGATAAGTCGAACCTTCTGTGTGGACAACCGTTACCAAAACGCACGGCTCATTGCGCTTTTCAAGAGTAGTGATAATACGTTGAAAATCGTTCATACAGTGGCGAAGCCGATGGTCAAAGCGGGGTTAAAAACAGAATGAATCAGTCTTGAAATGCTGCTGCACATTTCCTGCACAATATACGCACAAACGTTGTAATTTCGAGCCATGAAAAAAATTTCCCCTGAGGTAACAGACTACCTCATTATTGGTGGCGGACTCGCAGGCTGTGTTCTGGCGTGGACGCTCGTTCGGCGAGGGATGCGCTGCCGACTTGTGGACACGCCGCTTCTGAGTAATGCTTCCCGCATCAGTGCTGGCATCATCAACCCGATTTCCGGCAAACGATTCTCGCTTTTGTGGGATGCCGACAGGGTTGTCAGCAAAGCACAAAGCGTGTATGCGGCTTTGGAAGAGCAATTTCGCCAGTCATTCCTCCGCAGCATACCTGCGCTGCGCCTTTTTACCGACCAAGAAGAGCATGACGTGTGGTTCGCCAAGCGTTCGCAGACCATTACCTTTACAGACTATGTGCCGCGCGAACACGTATCGGAGCGATTTTCCCAAGACTTTGGCGGCATCAGTTATACTGCGTGGCACGTGGAGGTGGAAGCAGTCGTGATGCGACTTCGTGCATGGCTTCGTGACGAGGGCTGCCTAGTGGAAGAAGAGTTTATCGAAGAACATCTGCATTTTGCAACAAATGAAGTTCTGTATGCGGCACACGACAAGCAAATCCACGCGAAATATGTGGTAATGTGCAACGGCTGGAAAGCTCTTCATTCAGCGCTCTGGCGCGACTTACCGCTTTCTCCCGCCAAAGGCGAACTGCTTACCGTTCGCGCCGAAGCACCGCCTTTGCAAGAACTCGTCGTCAAAAACGTATTTTTGCTCCCGCTTGGGCATACTATTGTGCGGATTGGTGCAAGCTATTCGTGGGAACATCTCGACGAAACGCCAACGCCGGAGACCGCACAAATGCTACTTCGGAAGGCGCAAGAAATTTTTCCCGTACCGATGACCATTCTCCGCCATGATGCCGGTGTACGCCCTGCTGCACAAGACAGCAAGCCAATTCTGGGCGTTCATCCCCGCGAAACACGCTGCGCTATTATGAATGGTTTCGGCTCGAAAGGCGCGGTCTATACGCCTTTCTGTGCTGAATCATTGGTGGATTTTTTGGAACTGGGAACGCCGCTTGCGGAGTGGTGTGCGCTTACGCGCTGGAAGGCGTGGCGCTAATGTTGTTTCAATGCTAAAAAGCACAGATAATTTCCGATATTTGTTTTTCATTACTGTATCATTTTTTGACTAAGCATCTGGACAGTGGTTCTTGGAACACAGACAAGA
>JANYDO010000150.1 GCA_025363605.1 Candidatus Kapaibacterium sp. | reverse complement strand
GTTTTCTGCGGCATTTTCATCCTCAACGTCCGCGTTCCCGACGACTACGCCAATTTCGCCCCGCTTTCCGCCTTGCAGTTTTTCGATGTTTCCACGCTCAAACTCTGGATGAAGCACCCGCTCCGCACGCTCAATCTTTTCGAGGTAGTGTATGTGCTGGTGCTGGCGTATTTCCTCACGCCTCTGCTCAAAAAAGGAACGACGTTTTGGCAGACGCTCGGACTGGTGGGCGCTTCCTACGGGCTGGGCTTGCTGCTGTGGGTGGTGGCGTTGGCGTTTTTGCTGTTGCAGGTGTCATAGGGGAAGGGATGCGTACCCACACGTTCTGAGCAATTCTTGGCAGTTCTACGGCAAAGTCGTAACTTGATGATAAGTAACGGGTACAGTTCGGATAACAATAGCTCTTGAGGTGGTATGGAAGAAGGTTTTATCGTCAAGGCGGAGCGCAACATTGCAAGCGCCGAGCGTTGTTTTGCTGTCGGTGATTATGATACAAGCGCCAACAGAGCATACTACGCTTGTTTTCATGCAGCGGTTGCAGTGTTGGGGCGGTATGGTATTGAAAATGCTAAAAATCCGCATGATTGGGTGCAGTCGCAGTTGGCAGCAGAACTCGTTCACCGCCGCAAACTTTTTCCGAAAGATATGATTCCGATGCTGTTGGATATACAACGTATTCGCCATTCGGCAGATTATGAACCGAAAATTTTACCCAAAAGTGTCGCAACAAAACAACTCAAACAGGCGCAGAGCCTTGTGCAAACTATTTTTCAGCATTTGGAGCAGCACCGATGAACGTCCCCAAAAAACACCGCGAACTCGCCGATGACCTCTTAGATAGCATCAAAGCGCAGTTTCCTTCTGTCCACTTCCTTTCGATGAACACCTCGCCGGAAAGCGAAAATGATATCTGGATTCATGTTTCTGTTCCCGACGAAGAAACATTTATGACGGTGTGTGATGTAGCGTCGGTTATTGAGGCAGATGCTCTCATCAGTACCGGCTACAAGCTAACACTTATGCCGCATCTTGAGGAAACCATTATAGCGTAGGAAATAACAAAAATTCGGAGAGCGTCGGCAGCGTAATTTTTCCTTGCTTGTGTGCCTCTACATCAGCAAAAGCCTCTATCAAATCCGCTTTAACGGTGCGAAGTTCTTGCAAATACTGAAGGTCTTTTTGAATCTTTAACCACTCGCGGTACAAGATTTCTACGGCAACAGGTTTGCCTTCGGAGTTTGAAATGATGCGGGGTGTAGGCATAATGAACAAGAAATGTAAGAACAAATCAATTTTCCCAAGTTACAAAATTTTTCATTGGTTTCCCCGCTATGAAACGCCTCATTTTCCTCGCCTTAGTCGGTATGATTCTCCTCGCGGTGGCAGCACTCGGCTACAAAATCGTGCGCGGTAATGCTGAAAAAGATGCCGCCGCGCTCCGCATCCGCACACTACCCGATTTTCGCTTTTTTACCGATAGCATAGGTGCAATCACGCCCGCCCACGTGCCGCCCGAAAAAGCACTCGTTATTATCCACTTCCTGCCGGACTGCCACTTCTGTCAAGGCGAGGCAAAAGAACTTGCCGCTAATGCCGCACTCTTCGGGGGAGCGCATATTCTCTGGGTGTCGGCAGCGGAAAGCAAACAAATACGCCAGCGCGGGCATGGTAGGCGTGAACATCGGCGTACCGGTGCCGCGTGAGCCATTTTCGTTTGGCGGCTGGAACGATTCAAAATTTGGCGTGGGCGACATCACGGGCAAAAGTTCGATTGAGTTTTGGACACAATTAAAAAAAACGACGACCAAGTGGAATCCCGATGCTCGCACAAATTGGATGAGCTAAACGCCTGAATACATTACCGAATACATTATTGCTGCCCCCACTCTTTCCTTGCAAAAAAGGGTGGGGCTTGGAAAATTCCTTCCGAATGGACTCCTTCTCGCACTACATTCTTCCTCTGCACATACGAAAAATTTCGGACATTTCCAAACCGCTCGGACATTACTTTGGGGGTTTCGGTCATTACTTTTGGCATTTCCAACGACCGAATATTTTCTCGGTCATTGGATTTGCAAAAGTCTTGACACAGTGCGATATTTGTTCATCGGTGAAGTGCCCTTACCCTCTAGCAACCGTCTCCAGTACGCGAACAAATATATGACGTTCACTTTTTATGATACTTTTCATATTCCTCTCACTGTTTTGTGTCATCGTTTGTCTATGAACCATTCTGCAATCCTTGTGGTAGCGCGTTCGTATACTCTTGCTCGCTTACCCGATAACGCCCCTGCGCCTCTGCCTCTCGCTAACTTTTATGCGCTTCCGTGGTCGCGCAGGGTCTATGATTTTTTTACCGAACGCCATCCCTGCTGGTGCTGTGTGTGGCTTTTCGCAGGAGCAGCCAGACCTGAGCTTTTGGGCGAGTTCGCGCGTCTGGGTATTCCGCTTACGCTTATCATTAAAGAAGGAACGGCACAAATGTACCGCGCGACGAATCTCATGGCACAATACCCCAACATCTGCGGCATCGCCTTTGAGCCGTTTGACAATACACAATGCGAACACCTAATGGCAAAAATGCGCAATGCCGCTACTGCCCGACGCTTTTGGGATGCTGTCGAATCCAAGCTCGTTCCGGCAAACTCGCGAACAATCGAAATCGGAGGAATCCCTCTGCCGACGCATGATAGGGTCATCTACGCTGAGGTAAGTGATCATTATACCACTATTCACTGCTTTAATGCAGAAAAACACCTCGCGCTTCAATCACTAAGCGGAGTCGTTGGTGATTACGAAGCATTCATTCCCTTCGGCACCGTGCCGCCGCTTGTCCGTGTGCATGACAAATATGCCGTAAATCCCGCTCAGGTGCGCGATGTGCGCCCCTCCGAAAGCAAACGCGACCACATTCTCACGCTTTCTAACGGCAAGGAACTTCCTCTATCGCGCTCGTACAAACACAATCTTGCCCACCTACCCGTGAAAGTACCACGCTCGCGGGGGGGGGGGTAGAACATCCGGCGAAAAAAACAAATAATTTTTTCTGGTCTTTAGTTTTCTAATTCGGACGTGTTACGAATTAGTTCGGACGTGTTACGAATTAGCGCTTGAAAAATTGGTGGGAGAAGGATATTTTGCACTCGTCATAAAAAGACAAGCGGCACAAACCGATTTCTGCCTCCGGTTTGCACCGCCCGCATAGAGGAACAATTGGACTCGCTCCTTTGTACGGCAAATTTAATCATTTGCAGGCGGA
>JANYDO010000125.1 GCA_025363605.1 Candidatus Kapaibacterium sp. | reverse complement strand
TTTTTGCTGATGATGCTCTTTAATGTGCTCGTTTTTCCCGCAATGCAAGGGCGCATGGGGACGTTTGTGAATCCTCTTGATATGCGCTTTGGTTTTTCGGCAGGGGAAGCGCTGGCGTTTCTGCATCTCTTGGGTGCTGAGGGACGAAGCGTGTACCTATTTGTCGAGAGCGTTGTGGATATTATTTATCCGTTCGTCTATACACTTTTTTCGGTGCTGGCGTTGAGTTTTTTCTTTGGGCATCGCATAGCCGAGAACTCCCGTTGGCGCACAATAAACATTCTTTTGCCGCTCTTCACGATGCTTGCCGATTTTGTCGAAAATAGCGGCATTATCCTGATGCTCATCGGTTTTCCCGATGCCGTTGCCACGCACACTGGCTGGACGGTTATCGGGAATGAACTCAAGTGGGTGGGGGCAGTGCTGTCGTTGGGCGGCGTTTTTGTGGGGTTGGTGTGGTGGTTGGTGCAGTGGTTTGGTGCGCGGCGCACACAGGCATAAAAGCAATAGCGTTGATGCATCATTCATTAGCGATGAAACACGAAACATTGTCCGCTCTTCAACCGTTTAATCTATAACATTTAATCTCTTGAATTCAAGTCTATCTAGGACTTTCGCCAACCGTATCTGTCATACCGACGTAGGTCGGTATCCATGCTGCGTACACGTTTCCGATAGATTCCGACCTGCGTCGGAATGACAGCAAACAGGGACAGTTTGCGAAAGTCCTACTATCTTGAATTTAGGATTGCAACAATTTTCCATCCACCTTTTTTCACTCGCCCGTATGAAAAAGATACACCGCTTGCATCCAATCTGTTTTTCTCTGCTTGCTCCCTGCTTTGTGCTGTTCGTTTATTCGTCTTTTGCGCAGCAAACATCTTCGTCCGCACCGAAGCGCGTTCCGAGCGTAGATGAACTTATTTCGCTCAAGTCTGCCGGTTCGCCCAAAATTTCGCCGGATGGAAAATTTGTTGCCTACACCATAACGGAAACTGACTTTAAGCAGGACGGCTATGTAAGCCATATCTGGCTTGCCAACAGCGCAACGGGGCGGCTTATCCAACTCACGCGCGGTGAAAAATCTTGTTCGCAGCCGGAGTGGTCGCCCGATGGCGCGTGGATTACGTTCACGAGTGCGCGTGCAGGCGACAAAACGCAACTCTTCGCTATTCGCCCCGACGGCGGCGAGGCAGTGCAACTCACCAAGTCCGAGCAAGGCGTGAACGGATACGAATGGTCGCTGGACGGGAAGCAGATTGCCTTCACGAGTACGGATGCTCCTTCCAAACAAATGAAAGACCGCAAAGAACAGTTGGGCGACTTCGATATAGTTCGGCGTGAGTACAGCCACAGCCACATCTGGACGTTCTCAGTGGACGAAGCAATGAACACTGCCACCACCGGAACACAGCGCACACGCGGTACTGCTTATAGCGTGGGCAACATAGCGTGGTCGCCCGATGCAAAACAAATTGCTTTCAGCGCGACGGCAAATCCCGATATTATTCAGGGCGAAACGAACGACATTTATCTGCTCACCCTTGCCGACACGAGCGCCGGAGCCGTGAAAAAAATCGTTGCGCAGCCTGCACCGGACTTTAGCCCGCTTTGGTCGCCGGACGGGAAGCAGATTGCCTTTATTAGCTATATGGGCAAGACGAAATTTTATCATGCAAACTCACGTATTGCCGTCATTACGGTCAATGGCGCGGGTGAGGGAACACCGATAAAATCTCTCACCGACTCGTTTGACGAACAAGTGAATCCGATTGCGTGGAAGTCCGATGGTATTCTTTTCACTGCCTCGCAAAAAACAAATGCTCACTTGTTCCGCTTGAATCCGCAGATCGGAAATATCACGCGGCTTTCTGCGCCGGACAATCTGATTCTGGGCGGCGCATCATTCAGCAAAGATGGTTCGCAAGCAGCACTCATGCTGAGTTCGCCTACCTCTTTGGCAGAAGTATGTGTTTCTGCGCTGAACAAGTTTTCTCCGAAGCCGCTTACCACCATGACCACGCAAGCCGCACCGTTTCTGCTCGGCAGCCGCGAAGTGGTGTCGTGGAAAAGCAAAGATTCCACCGTGATTGAAGGCGTACTTATCAAACCGGCGGACTTCGACCCGAAAAAGAAATACGCGCTTTTGTGTGTCATCCACGGCGGTCCGACGGGCATTGATCGTCCGGTGCTGCTTCAGCCGGACGCGCGGTATTATCCTTCGGATATTTGGGCGGCAAAAGGCGCTCTGGTGCTGAAAGTGAATTATCGCGGTTCGGCAGGATACGGTGAAAAATTCCGCCAGTTGAACGTGCGGAACTTAGGCGTGGGCGACGCATGGGATGTGCTCTCCGGCGTTGACTATCTTGTGGGCAAGGGCTGGGTGGACGAAAATCGTATTGGCTGCATGGGATGGAGTCAGGGCGGATATATCTCTGCCTTTTTGACGACGCACACGACTCGCTTCAAGGCGTTGTCGGTCGGTGCGGGCATTTCCAACTGGGCGACGTATTACCAGAGATGCCGTAAAGCCCCTGCCTTCAGGCATGGGGATATAAGGCATTTCGTCGCAGCCTGAGCGGTCGCGGTCTGCGCTGCTTTGAGCGCAGGGCGTGGCGCGACATAGCGCGACGAAGTTCTTTTGGTAGTCAG
>JANYDO010000124.1 GCA_025363605.1 Candidatus Kapaibacterium sp. | reverse complement strand
CTCTTCTCTTCGCGCTTTGTTGTGCGTGTGTTCTGTGTGCTTCTTTCTGTGCTGTGCTTGTGGTGCGGCTCTGGTGTGTGTGGGTATGCCCAAACGCAGCCGGATATGGTGTGGGAAAAGACTGGTGGACTGGAAAAAGGTGATATTCGGTGTTTTATTGTTTCTGGGATGAGTATTTTTGTCGGAACTACAGGCGGTATCTTTCGTTCAACCGACAATGGTACATCGTGGACAGCCACCAATACGGGATTGACGAATACCTTTGTTAATTCTCTCGCCGTAAGTGGCAACACACTCTTTGCCGGGACTTCTGGCGGAGTCTTTCGTTCAACCGACAATAGTACATCATGGACAGCCGCCAACACAGGATTGACGAATACTTATGTTAATTCTCTCGCCATAAGCAGTGACACGCTCTTTGCCGGAACCGGCGGCGGAGTATATCGTTCCAGTAATAGTGGTGCATCATGGACTGCTGTCACTGTTGGATTGACGGATAAAAATGTCGTTACTCTCGCCGTAAGCGGCAGCACACTCTTTGCAGGAACTCTCCTCGGCGGGGTATTTCGTTCTACCGACAACGGTACATCATGGACAGCCGCCAACACAGGATTGACGAATACTGTTATTTTGTCTCTCGCCGTAACGCTGGTCGTGAGCGACGCGGCGGGTCGCACGGTGAAGCGACTAGAGCTTGGCGCACGGCAGACGGGCGTGGCACAGCAGGAAAGTGTGCGGTTGGGTGATTTGCCCACAGGGGCGTATTTGCTGATGCTCCTCACGCCATCGGAAACGTTGCCCTGCCGATTGGATGTGGTGCGGTGAGGATGATTGGCGATTGGTGGATGCAAATTGGATTCAGATATGTACTTTCTGATTAGCTGTCAAATTTGGTCACAACAATCAATTCCGGCGGCATTCCGTTTTGATTGATACAATGGCAGCGCAGAACTCGGTACTCTTCTTTCGGCAGGGCGCTTGCCCATGAAGACACTGCCACGGTTTCTTCGTTGCCGACTGTATGACCCGGATAGCACGTAATGCTCAAGATACCGCCCGGAGCAAGAAGCGCGAGACTTTGTTCTAACGCGGAAATGGTCGTTTGGGGCATTGTGACGATATTTTTATCGCCGCGTGGGAGATAGCCAAGATTAAACATAATTGCCTGAACGCCGCCATGTGTATCGTGTGGAAGATGTGACAGTATGGCTTCGTGTCCTGCCTGAAAAAACGTAATTCGTTCCGCAAATCCCTGCCGCATAGCTTTCTCGCTTGCTTCCTGCATATCTTGAATATCGAACCCATAGACTGTACCCTTTGCCCCAACGCACTCTGCCAGAAAGACCGTATCAAAGCCATTGCCAACCGTTGCATCTATAGCAAGGAGGTGAGAATCAGGCTGCGAAAGCAGGTGCGAGCGAATAAGGAGATGAGCGAGTTGAGTTGCCTTAGTCATAATTTTTTACCGCGCTGCGAAGAACAGCACTACTTGAATTCAAATTACTTACATTCAAACTACTTGAATTCAAGTTACTTAATCTCTGAAAAATCAATATCTAAGACCGGATATTCGCGCCAATCTTTATAATCAAAGTGCCACCATTCAATCGAAAAGACGGCAAAGCCTTGCTTTTCCATTTCTTGCTTGAGCAAATCCCTTGTGCGGCGCTGCTCGTCCGTACCGCCCGTGTATGCAGGATAAGCGCGGTCGGTCATTTCGTCGTATTCGCTCGGCATCTGGATTTCTTTGCCCGTTTTGAGATCGAAAAGCGATAAATCTACTGCACAGCCACGATTGTGGCGCGAGCCCTGTGCAGGATTGGCAACAAATTTTTTCAGCACGGCGGGCGTTACATCCCAAAAGAGCTTCGTCACACGCCAAGGACGATACCCGTCGAAAATAAGCAGACCATAGCCGTATTGCTTCAAGTTGCGATGCGCCTTGACAAGGGCTTCTGCTGCGGGGCGCTGCATAAAAGCCCGTTCTTCTTTGTAAAGTGGTCTCCCGACAAAATTGTTTGACTTCGCATAGCGCACATCCAAGCGGATAGTGGGGTCAAGTTTGATGAGTTCCGCCAAGTCAGGTTTGCGAAATTTCCCCTCTTCCTTGGGTGGTTTAATAGTGCCACCTGCTGAGACGCTATCTTGCACTGGTGCTGCAAAAGCGTAAACGGTAGAATAAGTAATAATAACCAACGCAAATACCGAGACGATGGTGCTGAAGCCAGTGTTTATGCTGAAGCGTGGGCGGTGAGTATCGGAATAAACAAAAAATGATTTCATACTATTCATGGTGAAGAAGAAAAATGGTTTTCATTGGATTTAGTTGAAAAATTTTTGTCATGCTGGGGCGCAGGTCGGCATCCATTGGCAGTGCATGAAACCGCGTTCTTTCGATATAGATACCGACCTGCGTCGGTATGAAAGAATGATATTTTTGCCAGCTACAGGAAGCGTTTTCCAGCTAAATCCAATTATGACCGAAAAAATATTAGCGAAGAATATCTACACGCTGCTGCGCAAGACCTGATGCGGTTCGCAGAACAAGGAAATACGAACCGGAGTGAAGATTATCCGTTCGGAAAACGCCTTTGTACTCCGCCGCTTCGTGATATGCGTCGGTAAGCGTTTGGAGCTTTCTGCCGACTATATCGTAGAGCGACAAATCTACGCTGCCCGCTTCGGCAATGCTGTACGATATTTCCAGAGTGCCTTTTGTGAAGACGGCTTGAAGAGTATTTTGTTGAATAGTGCCGATAAGCCGCTTGCCGCCTGCTTGCGAGATCCTTGCCGTAAACGTACCAATGTTGATAGGAGCTTCGACAAAAACAGTACTCGCATCCTTAATTTTGGGGAGCGCAAACGATGCTGATTCCATTTGCAACGATGTCACATTTGTTGTCCCGGCGACCACGCGCGACTTTATTTTCAAAAGTGAGGTTTCTCGCTTATTCATGTCCGCCAAAATCGGTTCCCAACCTGTCGGGGGTATCGTAACGCTCACGACATCGCCAAGTATCTGACCGCGTGCGATTTTCTCACTTTCGTCCAGCATCAACACTTGCCTGCTCATCTGGAATTTGCCTTGAAAACGTGGCTCAACAGCCCTGAACACATCGCCGATGGTCGCAGAGGTGACAGGATTGATGCGTAAACGCATATCCAGTTCCGCTAAACTTCCGGGTGGCAAATTATCCACAACCGGCTTCATTTCTATATTGACCACCACATCGTTCTGGCGGAGCGGACGCGCAATCGCCCGTATATTTGCTTGCACCGAGTCGCCTTCGCCGAAGACCAATACGCCCGCCAGTTTGCGCCCGATGCTGGATTCGGGTACGCGGCATCGCACAACGACTTGCACGGTATCCAGTGGGAGTAATTCAATTTCATTATTCCCCAGATACGATTCAATTTCAAACACGCCGTTTTCCGTCTGGAGCGGTATGGAAGGGCTTTTCAAACGAATCTTGCGGGTGCTGAGATTAACCAAGTCCGCAGACTTAATGCTCGTGCCGCCCGCGCGCACCGTGTCGAAATCAACGTTGTCCATCTTGAGACCGCCACCAATACCTTGCAGAATGTTGCGTGTGGAGTCGCGCCGTGCGCCGTCTTGCGGGCGCTGTTGGTACGCCAGCACACTCGTTGCGGAAGTACCGCCAACAAGTCGCGGTGTGAAGGAAATTCTGACCGTGAGCGATTGCCCTGCCGGAATGACCGCATCGCGAACATCATCCAGTATGCGGAATACCTGATTAGTGTCGTTCGGCACATCGCTCAAAACCGTAATGTCGCGCAGGATTTGCGGAATACTGCTGAAGTTTGTAACGAAAGCCTCACGAATACTGGTCTCGCGGAGCGGCACGCGCTCGAAATCAACCGAACTCATTTGCAGTGGGCGCTCGGCATTGGCTGTGGTGAAGAGTGCTTGCGACCATGCGCTCTGCACGTTGTTTCGCCCAAGTGAGCGCACACGCCAGTAGTAGCGCACCGAGGGCTGCAAAGCGCTCAGACTCAGGCTTGTGGAGCTAACGACTGCTGTGGTGACAACACTTGTAAAGGAGGCACTCGTTGAGACTTGTACTTGATATTGCACCGCACCTTCGCCGCGCAACCAGCGTAGAGAGGGCGAGTACGACACAAAACGCGCATTATTGGTGGGGAAAATGAGCGTTGGTTGCTGCACAGCATCACTTTGGACGGGAACTTGAGCGCTGGAGTCCACGCGAATCTGCCACGGACGGCTGTAGAGCGTGAGTGCGGGTGCAAGCGGATTTGTTACGCGACATTCATACACACCGCTTTCCGCCTCGCTTGCTTTTTCGCTAATGACAAAAAATCCTGAAGAGGACGGCGAACCAAAGGCAACGCCATTTTTGAACCATTGATACCGATTAGCATTACCGCCGATGGTGATGGTGAGTTCAATACGACTTTGGGGCTGGAAAGCAAGATTCTGTGACGTGCCGACGCTGTCTTGCGGCGAATACGTGAAAGTACGCGCTTTGGTATTCCCCTCGATACTTTCAAAGGTGAAACGATTCGACTGCAGCCGCAAGGTTTCGAGAGGCACGAGTGCGCCCGAAAGTGTAGGAAGGCTTGTGAAGCGATTCTGCGACAGTCCGAGTGTGCGCAGCTTCTGCCAAGCGCCGAGAGCCTGTGGTAGTGCGCCTTCCAGAACATTACTATCTAATTCCAAGCGTTCCACAAGATCGCACTCGCCGAGTGATTCCGGCACGGAGCCGTTCAAATTGTTACTCACAAGTGATACCTGCTTCAAACGCCGCATAGAGCCTATTTCCTCCGGCAATGTACCAGTAAAACGATTGCGCGAAGCGTCCAGCACCTCAAGTTTGGTCAGGGCAGTGAGCGTGGGCGGTAGTGCGCCCGCAAAAGCATTGTCGTTTAGGCGCAGTTCTTTCAGCGTTGCAAACTGCGCAATACCCTGTGGTAATGCGCCCGTGAAGCCGTTTCGGCTGAGGTCTAAGCGTTCCAATGTGGAGAAAATGCTTGTCTGAACGGCTAAAGTTTTGCCCGTGAAGGTACGATTAAAACTACTTGGCAATGCACCCGACAAAGAATTATTGGCAAGCAGAAGTTCTCGCAGGCGCTCCAATTCGACGATGCGCTCAGGAATTGCGCCCGTGAAGCGGTTGTTTTGCAAATGCACGACTTCGAGTTGCTTAAATTCCACCAAGCACGGCGGAACCACGCCGGAAAGCTGGTTATTATTGATGCGGAAGTCCCTCAGCGTCGAGGCTTGGCGAGAAGAAGTCGTGCCAAGCGAACACAGAATTTCTTCCGGGCTGCCCGTCACATTATTCGTGTCCAAGCGCAGAACTTCGAGCGAATCCAGATTTGCCAGTTCTTTCGGGAGTGCGCCGGAAAGCCCGATGGCGCTCAGATTCAGCGTTCGCAGCGTTCGCATTGTGCCTATTGCGGACGGCAATACGCCCTGCAAGCGACTACCACTCAGATTCAGCGTTTTAAGGGCAGAAAGAACGGTCAGTTGTACAATAGCGCTTGTTAATGTTCCGTTGAGATTATTATTCGGCAGTGCGATGGAGGTAATACGACCGCTCTGCACGGTCAGCCCGTACCACGACTGAAGCGGCTGCCGTGTGAGCCAATTTGTTCTATTCGTCCAATCTATTCCGCCAGTCATGAGGAAAAACGAAACTGCCGCCAGCGAATCAAGTTGTAAAGGGCTGTTGTAGAGGAATATGCGTTGTGATTCGGCACTTCCGGTGGTGGTGACAACACGCGCCGTGCCAGTGGCTCCGGTGGAAAGGACGGCGACGATGCGTACCGAAGACTCGACCGTAAAACGCTGCACAGGCACACCACCAAATAAGACATCGCGCACACCGACAAAACCTTGCCCAACGATGGTAATGGTTATACCGAAACTGCCTACTACTGGCGTAAAATCTATTCCCGACGGCACAACCACGCCCGGCGCAACAGCAATAACGGTGTTGAAAGTGCTTGTGCCGAAGGGGGTTGTAATGCTGAGTGTACCGTTGGTCGCGCTGGCGGGCATCGTGATAATGGCTTCTGATGGTGAATTGACTTGTACAAGGGGAACAGGTACACCGCCGATGGAGACTTGCATTCCGGGCGTAAAGCCGGAACCGCCAATAAAGATTTGCGTTCCCGCAGTCGGCGAGGTATTCGAGACAGAGGTGATGGTGGGCGGCAGAGCAACGACAATGCTCGTCGTGGAAAATGCGATTCCGCCTGCCGACATCACCTGCACAGGCGCAGAAACCGCATTAGCGCTGACCACAGCGACAATCTGCGTTGAGGAAAGTATCATAAAACTCGTTACGGGAATGCCGCCAATCGTAACGCTGGTGACATTAGTCAGATTTGCACCCGTAATCGTTATCGTACCGCCTCCGGCAACCGTTGCAGGGCTGACGCTTGTAATACTTGGGCTAGGAATGATTGCCAGAGGTGGCGAATTGGCGCTGCCGCCCGGCGTTTGGACGGTAACAACGCCACTTTGCGCCCCAGACGGAATAATGACAAGGAGCTGTTCATTCATCATAACGGTAAACATTGCCGGAAGCCCGCCTACAAACACGCTTTGTGCGCCCGTAAGATTATTTCCCGAAACCGTAATCGTTTGTCCTACACCTGCCTGCGTGGAGGAGAGCATTAAGCCCGACGGCGGAACGACGAAGGTAAATGGTACGAGTGATTGTCCCGTTCCGGCAAGGTTGGTTGCGGTAATAAAACCCGTTGCCCCAGTGGAAACGATGATACTGATTTGGGTTGGAGAATTTATCGTGAAGGTCTGCACGGGCACACCGCCGACGCGCAATGCCGTTACATTACCAAGATTCAACCCTTGCAAGGTCACAACGGAGGTCGTTGCTCCGGTTGTTGGAGTGAAAGACGTAATTTGTGGTTCAAGTGGTGAAGTGGTCAGCACAAGGCTGACAGTAGTGCTTTGTAGCGGTGCGCCGCCCACAACGCTCAAGCGAAGCGTTACCGTCGTGGAGAGCGCTAATGGCGAATCCCACGTGATAGCGATGTTGCGGAGCGTGTCGGCGAAACGATTATTCAGCGTGAAGGTGGCATTAGTGATAGTGAAACCAATCGTTTCGCCGCCAGAGCCGGTCAGGAACGACTGCACGGTTGCTTGTGTGGCAGCGAGCGCACCCCAGCCGTTCCATGCACCAAAAGCAACATTAAACGGTTTCCCATTGACAATTTGAAGCTGCCCCACATTGAAAGCGCTTGCATTGATGCCCTGTGTACCGGTGCTGCTTACTTGGCTCATGGCAAGCGCAAGCGGATATGCGGAAGCGGCAATAACAGTAACGGTGATTTGGGTAGAATTTAGCCCCAAAGCGCCGACGGGAGCAACGGTGATGATTGCTTGCGTCGAGCCACCACCCGTGGGTGCATTGTTCCAAATAAAGGTTGCTTGTGTGCTAAGGCTTGTGGTGGCATTCAGCGCTGCACCCGAAGAACCTTGAATACTGAACTGCGCCGCACCGCCGGAAAGCGCTTGAATACTATATTGCAAGGTTGCAGTTGTGGGAAAAAGAAGCGTTTGCCCCAAAAATGAACCAATGATAAACGGCGTACTTGTGCGACTGACGACAGTCGGATTATTACCGTTAAATCCTTCTTGTGCCGTTACATTCACAAGGCTGAAAGCCAGACCGTTACTGCCTTGATTGAGCAAGACAGACGTGTTATTGCTAAAAGAATTTGCTACCACAATATCCAAATCACCGTCGCCGTCCACATCGCCTACGGCAACGCTCTGCGGCGATGTTCCGACGCTGTACGGTGCGGCAGTGGCAAGAGTGATAAAATCGCCTAAACCGTTGTTGAGTCGCACCGTCACGGTGTTGTTATTCGCACTTACGCCAATAAGGTCGAGGTCGCCGTCGCCGTCCACATCGCCGAGCTGCACTTCGCGCGATTGTGCGCCTGTGGCAAAACTCGCAGACACAGTATATGTGCCGGAACCGTTATTGAGCAGCACTGTTGCCGTAGCAGCAAGATTAGCAGAAACGATAGCGTCCACGTCTCCATCACCATCCACATCGCCTGTGGTAAGGCTTGTGGGAGAATTAGGCGTTGCAATGGGCGTTCCCGGAAGAAGCGTATAAGCACCCAAACCGTTGTTTTGCAGCACTGCCAGACCGCTTGTTCCGGAGTTATTCGCTGCCAAAATGTCCATATCACCGTCATTGTCTATATCGGCAAAGCGCAGAGAAACCGGTCCGCCGCTTGTGGGGATGAGGCTTCCTGCTGCAAATGCCGCCAAACCGTTATTACGCAAAATGAAAACACCATTTGCGCTAAAATCTGCGACGGCAATATCCAAATCACCATCGCCGTCGGAATCGCCCCATGCGATATTGCGGGGTGACATACCAACGCTCATGGGCGAGCCTGCGGCGGTAGCAAACGAGCCGCTTCCGGAGTTGAGCAGAACGCTCACATTCGATGTAATAAGAGAATTCGCAACAACAATATCAAGGTCGCCGTCGCCGTCGGCATCAGCAAGTGCAATGGCTATCGGGCTGGCAATCGTAGAAATCATGGTCATGGTAGCGAAATTTCCCGCACCGTTATTTTGCCGGAGAACAAGACCACCACTAGCAGCGACGAGCATATCCACATCGCCATCACCGTCCACATCTCCCAGCGCAACGGCTTGCGGGCTTGCGCCTACGGCAAAAGGCGATTGTGCTTGCGGAACAAAAACGGCGGGACCAGCACCAGCACGAGCACGGAAGCTATACACATACGGGCGAGTGTTTATGCGGTATGTGCTTTGTGCCGATGTCACCGACACCATCACTTCTTCGCCCGAAAGGAAAGGGCGCGACGGCATGAAACTAGCGGTCGTGGTAGCTGCCGTGTACGCCCAAGCACCACCGAGATTAACCGAGCGTTGTCCGGTCATAGCGCCGAAGATGCGAATAGGTCCGCCCATTGCGGTAGGAACTTGCGCGGTGGCTGCGGTCATCGGCTCGGTGAACTGCCATGTGAGGAGAGATGATGTGAGAGCAGTGTTTACATTGCGCTGCGGACTAATGCTCGGCGTGTAGGTGACGCTTCCACAGCCGGAGGTGCAGACAAATCGAGGCTGTGTGCCGTTAATGAGCGTAGTAAAGGCGTTGGAAGCAGAGTTTGTTACAAAGAGGTCAAGGTCGCCATCGCCGTCAATATCGCCTATTGCCAGAGCGTGCGGACTGTTCCCTACAACGGTGCTGACGGGAGTGCCAAAGGTTCCGGCATTATTCACAATAAAAACGACACTTTGCGTAGCACCTTCGCTTGCGGCAATGTCCAAAAAGCCGTCTCCGTTTGCATCAAAGGTAAGTATTTTGCCGGTAACTGTTCCCGGCAGCGTAACTGTTTGCGTAGGAGCGCCCGGAAATACGCCTGCGGTGTTCTTGAATATTTGGATGTTATTTGTTCCGGCATTGGTTCGTACTGCCAGCAAATCAAGCAAGCCATCATTATCCACATCCGCAAGTCGCACCGGATATGCTTGATTCCCGACAGTGAGAGTTTGACCTGCCGTGAAATTTCCCACCCCGTCATTAATGAGCGTAAATGCCTGACCAATGCCAAAGCGACTATACACAAGGTCAATATCGCCGTCGTTGTCAATATCGCCTGCCGCCGCTCCGAAGGCATTTCCGGCTGACGCAAAGTTGGAGGACGCTGATACGGAGAGCAGACCGGTGCCATTATTAAGGCAAATAGCGTATCCGCCTGTGGTCGTAACGTCGGAAGTGGCAAAAACATCCAAGTCGCCGTCTGCATCAAAATCAGCAATAGCCAGTTCAACTTGAGTGCTGGCAAGACCGGAAGAGACGGTGAGCGGTGCTGCAAACACGCCAGCGCCGTTATTGGTGAACACATGAATTCCGAAGGGATTACCGTAGGTCGCACCGACAATATCAAGCGTTCCGTCGTTATTCATATCTCCCACTTCCAGCCCGCAATACCGTGTGCCGCCTCCAAGAATACCGCCCGCAGAAAATCCGCCGCTTGCATTCCCAAAGAAAACTTCAATGCCAACTGTGCCGCCTATGCCGTTTACGGCAACGTCGAGGTACGAATCGGCGTTAAAGTATCCGGTTACAATACTCCACGTTTGCGTGTTCAGTACCTGCTGAGTTTGTACGGTATAAAATGTTGCCGGTCCAACACCTGCTCTGTTACGATATTGGTACACAAATGGGCGGGCATTGATACCGACTGCGCTTTGCGCTGCCGTAACGCTGACCATTACTTGCTCACCGGGGCGAAATGGGTTTGTAGGAGTGAGTGTAGCAGTTGTCGTTACGCCGTTGTATGACCATGTGCCCGTCCGTTTGCCCGTCATGCCGCCAAAGACACGAAATGCCTCCGGTGCGTTGACGAGAGATGTAGATTTCATAGGCTCGGTGAACTGCCATGTAAGGAGGGATGCGGTCAAAGCATTGTTTACATTGCGCTGCGGCGCAATATTTGGCGCGTAAGTAACAGGTCCGCAGCCTCCCACGCAGACAAAGCGCGGCTGTGTGGCATTAAGAAGAATTGAAACTGAATTATTGCCAAAGTTTGCTGTCGCAAAATCAAGGTCTCCATCGCCATCAAAATCACCGGCAGTGCTCCACGAGCGGGGTCCTGTGCCTGTGACAAAATTTGCTGCCGGAGAAAATGCCCCTGTGCCGTTGCCCATCAGTACCGAAATAGAATTTGATAATTCATTGGACGTAATAAGGTCGAGTGCGCCGTCGCCGTTGTAATCGCCTACAACCACCGATGAAACGCCGTTGCCGGTCGTATAGGTAGAATTTGGTAATGCCGGAAAGATTCCATAACCCATATTAAGGTAGATTGCTACTTGATTGGGAGCGCTGTATTGCGATACCGCAAAATCAAGCCAGCCGTCGCCATTAAAATCGCCCATACTGACATCATACGCTGCGGTGAGCGTGGGAGTGGCAGCAATGGCAAATGTTCCAAGTCCGTTATTAACGGCAATTGTAAGACCATTCGAGCCGAAACTTTGGACAGCGACGGCATCAATGTCGCCGTCGTTGTCAATATCACCTGCCGCTACGGAGAAGGCATTTGGAATTGTTGGCGAAGTTATCGGTGCGCCGAAAGTAGCAGCACCCGTGTTCGGCAAAACCGAGATATTGCCTAGGCCGGCACCCGCATTGCCAACAAGAATATCCACATTCCCATCACCGTTGAAATCACGTGCTGTCAGCCCATAACGCGGTCCGCCCGGACCGGAAGCATAGCCCACGGGCGCAGCAAAACCGCCCGCACCATTACCAACAAGGACGCATACGTTGGGAGAGCAAGAGACCGCAATATCTACATTGCCGTCGTTGTTAAAATCGGCAGCGACAATATTGGAAGGGCTGGTAAATCCCGGAAGCATCACCGTCACAGGCGCACCGAAGACTCCGCCAATACCACCCAATAAAACGCTCAAATCATTTGAGCCTGAGTTGGCGACACACAAGTCCAGTCGCCCGTCATTGTTGAAATCAGCACTTACCACGCTGCGCGGTTGTGCGCCGACTGCGGGGCGTTGCAGTTCAAAGAATTGTGCCGGACCAATGCCAGCCCGTGCGAGAAAGCTGTACACGTGCGGGCGAGGATTATTGCCTGTAACAGCACTCGTGGCATTCGTAACCGTCACGGTCACCTGTTCGCCCGGTGCAAGGGTTTTTCCTGCGGGAAGTGTTGTGCGGAGCTGTGTTGCGCTCGGTTGCGAAAATGTCGCCCCGGTACGGTATCCGCGCAGTGAGCCATGAACGAACATATTTGCTACCGTTGGCGCGTTCATGTTCTCGTTATAGCTGAGGGTAATAGCCGTCATTGCGCCAAATACCGTCGTATTGGAATTGGTCGTCGGAACAGGCGCAGGCGCGACCAAGTAGGGTCCAACACCGGGCGCTATCACAATCGCATAAAATTGGTTCGGCGTGGCAAGAAGCGGGTCGGACGTAACGACGTTCCCAATCGCTCCGCCGTTGATAGTGGCGTACATTCCCACTTGTGCGCCCGACTGCCCGACACGCGAATTTACAGGCGGTAGCGCTCCATTATCAAGTGCGATGGCAGAATTGGTAAATCCTGCCGCTACAGTTTCCACGCGCCAGTTTTGTGCCGAAGCAAGTGCTGTAGCGGGTGCGCTAAAGGTAGAAGCGCCTGCCGCCGCATATGTCATCCGTATTTGCGGCGTTCCTGCTCCGGTGCGGACATTTTGCAGACTAGCCGGACGGTAGTTCGCCGCATCGCCGATGGGAAAGAAGTAATTCGTTCCATCCACAGTTACGTTCGCTTGCATCTGGCGTTCAAGTGGTCCTGCCACCCAGCCATTGGTGCGACTTACCGATGAAGGCAAATTACTCGTTACACGAAGAAAATTGATGAGAGTTGTACCTGTTATGATTCCTTGCGTTAGCGTGAGTTGTCCGCCGACGGATACGTCAGAGCCAAGATTGACGGTATTTCCCGGACCAAGATTGAGCGTGAAGATATTCAGTTGCCGTGCGCCGGGATCAAATGTCAAATTGCCCGTAAAACTGTCGTTTCCATTGCCAATAATAAGATTGGATGCTGCCGAACCGATGAATGTACTAGCATTGAACGTTGTAGTGTTATTATTAAGGTTGAGCGTTTGATTATTCAAATTCACCTTCCCGCTTGATGCCGGAGCTGCATTGCCCACGAAGAATACGCCATTGATGGTTGAGCCTCCTCCTCCGAGCGAGAATGTGCCATTGCTGACTGTGACAGTCTGGGTGAAGGTTTTGCTATTGTTGAGCGTTACAATGGGCAAGGGTGCAGTCCCGGCAAAACCATTGATAAGAATTTTTCCGTTCATAGTCGTCGGAACTTCAACATCCGTTGTTGTTCGGTTGGCATCATTGATATTGTACTCAAGTTGCGAAGTGGCACTATACGTCGGAGGATTGCCGGTCACAACACCTGATGTTGCCGTAAAGCCGTCGCTGCAAAGCACCAATCGCGGATTTGCGCCTACAAATGTCAAGCCCCCGGCGACAGGAATATTGACCGTACCGTTAATCACTTCCAAAACTTTTGGCGAAGTCGTTGCATCAATAACACTCGGCATAGCACTCAGCGTCAGGACATTGGCAGAAGTAACCGATAAGCCAATATTATTGCCCGGTCCACCAATGCTCAACGCACCACTGAGCGTGACGCTGTTATCGAGCATCACCCGCTCATTAACGAGCGTGGGCGTGATTTTGATGTCCTTGGCTTGGGTAATCGCGGGCTTTAGTGCGATTGCCTGAAAGCCGGTAATGCCTTTACCGTCAAAGCCGAAACTTGCGGCAACATCGTAATTGATAGCGCCACCGCTTGCCACGTCTATTTGTACAGCGCCATTCTGCAAACCCAAGCCATTTATTCCGTTCGGTCCTCTGGCGGAGAGCGAACCGGTATTGGTGACGTTCAATGTACCCCAGCCGCCAATATACGAGCGTGAATTTGGCAAGGAACCAATTTTGAGTACTCCATTGACATTACACACGCTGCCTGTGGTAACGCGGAGAGCGGCTTCACTCGCTCCGGCTCCCAGAGTGAGTATTCCTGTTGATTGAATGTCAACATCAAACGGAGCGGCATCACCATTCACCAGAATAAACATTCCACTAGCTACTGCCTGCCATGTAGCGTCTGCGCCTGCATTGACAACAATTCTGCCAACTTGCTGAAATGGGATTGAATTTGCTAGCCATGCTCCGGCAGGAAAGATGAGAATATCATCCGCGCAAGGATTATCGCGTTGGGGTGTCCAATTTGTTGGTAAGCTCCAAGCCCCGGCAGCACTATTCCACGTGTAGGATTCTGCCGCAGAAGGATTGTAGCGCAGCACGAAGGCATCGCTTAGCCCGACGTTAGAGAAATTTTGTGTGCTTCCTGCCTGTGGGTCCATGTCCAGAGGCGCAGAAGAATAAAAACCACCCCAGTAGATATTACCTCCGGCATCGGCAGTTATTGCCATACCGCCTTCAGAAGCGCCCGCACCAATAAATCGTTTGCCACGCTTATACGCTCCGGTGTTCGCGTCATACCACGCCAAATACGCATCAATACTTGCTCCGGCACCGTTAGAGCTTGTAAATGCCCGGTCTCCATCAAGGTCGAGAGGAGCTGCACCTGCACCACCGCAGACATAGACGCTTCCACCCACAACGGCAACATCGTCCAAGAGGTCGCCTACGGTCGTACCAATGGTCGTTACCCAGCGAAAAGCACCCGCAGAGGTGTAACTTGCAATAAACCCGTCCGTGCCGCCATTACTGGTGCGAGTCGCAACCCCGGCAGTGGGGTCGAAATCAATAACGCCACCGGAAAATTCGCCGACAACATAGATGTTATTGGAAGCATCTACCGCTAAGGACTTCCCGCCATCGGCAGCAACTCCACCGATAAGCCAAGCCGTGTTTGCGCCAACGAGATTGAGTGTGGCATCATATTTCGCAACAAAAACATCCGTACCGCCCGCAGAGGTGCGATTAAAAATTGCGCCGAGAGGATTAAAATTTACTGCTCCGCCTACATTCAGCGTTCCTGTTACCCACACGTTTCCTGCACCATCGGCGATAATTCCTTCTCCGATGTCCAGTCCCGTACCCCCAACTTTGATTGCATTGGTATATGCTCCGGTCGCTATGGCATATTTGCCGATAAAAATATCATCAACTCCTGCCGACATAAGATTACCGCCGCCAAAATTGATGCTGCCCGTGAAACGCCCCGTTACATACAGGTCAGTGACGGAGACGGTGATGTCCAGTGCTGTCGATGCCGTTGCTGCTGCGCCAATGGTTGTTGCCCAAGTACACAAGCCGCCGGGATTATAGCGGGCAAAAAAGATGTCTTGCGTTCCTGCGGCAACTTTGTTGTTTGGTGCGCCTAACGGGTTAAAATCTGCTGTTCCGGCAAATGTGCCGCAGACATAGATATTGCCCGCGCCGTCCAAAGCCATGCGGATAGCAGCATCCGTATTAGTATTCCCACCTACTGCGATTGACCAAATATAAGCACCGGTTGTGGCGTTGTACTTCGCAATAAATATGTCAGCATTTGCACCGCCGCTATTACTGGTGAGATTGGCAACGCCTGCGCTTGGGTCGAAATCAATATTTGCGCCTTGAAATTGCCCACAGATGTAGAGTGCGTTATTGCCCGCATCCAAAAGAACATGGTTTGTTTTGTCGTTATTTGCACCACCAAAGGAATGGGCATCTACCCACGCCGGAGCTTGTGCGTGAAGATGAAAAACGAAAGAAAATACGCACAAAAAGCACAGCAGGAAACGGTAATAGCGTAGCATAACAATATCCCAAAAAGGCAGTAAATGAGGCAAATCGTAAGGAGAATAAAATACAAAAGGCGCGGCGTAAAACCTAGTGTCCAAAAGTCATAATTGTTAAAAATGTTGTTAAAAATGTTGCTAAAAAAATGAAGCCTGTCGGAAGAGGACAGGCTTCACGAAAAAGGACTCTCATTTTTTTTATCTACTTTCCAACCCGCACCGTAACGCCCTCCGAGTGGCTCGAAAACTCCGGTGCGTACATGGATTGGATGGTCGTGATACCGTTCTGGAACTGCCCTTCGTGACTCACGCGCCGGTCGTATTCTAAAAGCAAATCCCAACCATAAAAAATCCTCACCATCAAAAAATACTACTTTCGTGGT
>JANYDO010000096.1 GCA_025363605.1 Candidatus Kapaibacterium sp. | reverse complement strand
TGGATAGGTACAAATGGTGGGCTTCATTGCCTTCAGAATGGGGAAACAACTTGCTTTACAACTAAAAATGGCTTATCGGGAAATCTCATCCGTTCGATTCTGCCAGATGCACAAGGTAGCCTGTGGATTGGCACTGATGCTGGTCTCAATCGGTTGTATCGGGGGCAATTTTCGAGTTATTTACCGAGTGATAATAGCGTAGAAAATTCCGTCTATGCGCTATTGCAAGACCGTGAAGGAAGCCTTTGGATGGGATATGATGGCGGAGAAGGAATACGCCGTTTTCACAATGGTATTTTTTCCAGCTATTGTACGGAATACCTATCCCAGAAACTTATCGTTCGCTCCATTACAGAGGCTCACGAATCGGGCGGGATGTGGCTAGCAACGCAGGGACGAGGGGTTTTTTATCTCAAAAATACCGACACAACAAATTTTATGGTGCAGCGTTATTCTACCAAAAATGGCTTGGCAAGCGATATTGTGTGGTCGGTACTTCAAGACCGCGCCGGAACGATGTGGTTTGGTACAAAAGAAGGATTATGCCGATTGCAAAAAGGAAAACTTGCCACGTTCACAATAAAGGATGGATTACCGAGCAATGTGATATATGCACTCATGGAAGCACACGATGGTGCGCTTTGGGTAGGTACAGAAGGTGGTCTATGCTGCATTCGCAAAGGAGTCTTCACCTCATATACAAGCTCTGCGGTTACTGATTCGCACAAGAACAATGATTCCAGCAACAAATTGCCCAATGATAGAGTTTTCAGTATTCTGGAAGACCGCGATTCTGCACTCTGGATAGGCACAAATGATGGACTTAGTCGTTTTAAGCACGGAGTTTTTACAAATTTTTTCACGAGAAATGGCTTGGCGCATAACGCCATTCACACTCTAGCACAAGATCGCGAAGGTACAATTTGGATAGGCACTATCGGCGGTCTTACACGTCTGAAGAATGGGATATTGCATTCCATTACGATCAAACAAGGTTTGTACAACGATGTTGTTTATGGTTTTCTGGAAGACAATAATGGCTACTTTTGGATTTCTTGCAACAAAGGGATATATCGTGTTCGCAAGGACAACTTAAATGCTTGTGCCGATGGCAAACTGAAGCAACTTTCCTGCCAAACCTTTGGTACAGAAGACGGCATGAAAAGCGCAGAATGCAATGGTGGTACGCAGCCCGCAGCATGGAAAAGCCGCGACGGACACTTATGGTTTGCGACAATTCGAGGCGCAGTAAGCGTGAATCCCAACGACGTATTTTTCAATCCTCTACCGCCGCACGTGATTATTGAAAGCATTAAAGCCGATACAATGGCGCTAGACCTCACGACAACTGCCATCGTAGATGCAGACGTACAGAAATTTGAATTTCACTACACCGCCACGAGCCTTCTTGTTCCCGACAACGTTCAGTTTCGCTATATGCTGGAAGGCTATGATGAATCATGGGTAGAAGCAGGCTCACGACGCGTGGCGTATTACACCAATCTTCAGCGTGGAGGCACATACCGCTTTCGCGTATGTGCCTCCAATAACGACGGCGTTTGGAATAATGGCGGAGCTTCATCGGAAATGCTCTATCTCGCGCCGCACGTGTGGGAAACATGGTGGGCATATAGTATCTACATAATGCTCGCACTCTCAAGCGCAGTTCTGCTGGTACGCTACCGTGAACGCAGTCAGCGTAAGATATTAAAGCAACAATACCGTGAACGAGAAGCAATGCATATATACGAAAAGAATCTCATTTTAGAAGAGACAAATGCTCGTCTTGAAAATCTGAATGTACAGCTTTCTGACGCAAACGCCAATCTTTCTGCACTGAATGAGGAAAAAAGCGATATTGTGGGTGTAGTGGCGCACGATCTTAAGAACCCTGTTATTGGCATACAAAAGCTGGCTTATTCGTTGGAAGGACAAGCTCGCAAATCAGGACTTGTGCCGATGCAGCAATCAGCAGCAATCATCAAGGACACTGCCGAACGGATGTTTACGATGATCCAGCAATTGCTCAAAGTCCAAGCTGTAGAGTTTGGGAATAATGCCCTCACCCCCATCATGATTGATCTCGGCGAACTTGCCGAAAAGCTATGCCGTGACTGGCAAGAACGGGTAGAAAGCCAGAGCGTACAAATCTCTGTGAGCATTGCGGGCAAAAATCCTATTACTGCATACGCTGACCCGTTTGCCTTTTTGCAGATATTGGAAAACTTATTGTCTAATGCCGTGAAAACATCACCGCCAAAATCAGTCGTTCGGATT
>JANYDO010000092.1 GCA_025363605.1 Candidatus Kapaibacterium sp. | reverse complement strand
ACTACAAAAAATTGTAACACTCTCTACACCTCTCAAACGCTCCTGAACCATGCTGCGTCTTGTTTACGAAGGCTTCCTCAATATCCTTGCGCCCCACACGTGCCTTGTATGTGAGAGTTTTCTTGCCAATGCCTCTTATTCCGACAACAACACATTAGCCAATTATATCTGCCAGCGCTGCTTTGACCGTTTGCCACCTGCCCCGCGTTCTGAAGAGCTTCTTGCCGGCATAGCACGGCATTTTTCGGGCGACAGTCTTGCTATACATAGCATTACCGCACGATTCCAACGAGAGACAGCATCTATAGCCTCCACACCTGATGAAGACAATGATTCCACCTCCATCACGCCTCTTCTCTACGCACTCAAATATCACGGTGTGCAACGTCTGGGGCGAGCATTGGGGCGAGAGCTGGGAGAGCTATTGCAGATGCTCGGTCAAACAAGCTATACTGCCATTGTCCCCGTGCCAATTCATTCGGCACGAGAGCGAGAGCGCGGCTATAATCAGTCCACACGCATCGCTGAAGGAATTGCTGATGTGCTGCGCTTGCCCGTCGAAATTGCGTGGGTACGCCGCCACACCTACACGCTTTCACAAACAAATTTTTCCACAGAAGAACGTAAACTCAATGTACACAGTGCTTTTGCCGTCGGGCGCTCCCCCGAAGGCATCAAAGGGGCATCGGTGCTGCTCGTGGATGACATTCTTACGACAGGCTCAACGCTGAATGCTTGTGCCACAACGCTTTTGGAACTCGGCGCACGACGCATAGATGCTGCGACGATGGCGAAAGCGTAATGCTCTGAGCATAATGCTGAAACAGAAGCATTGTCAAAGAAATTTCACAGTGTGTGAATTTTTTGACACTTTTCTTGGCAGTTTTGTGTAAATTTGCACAATACTTCATCTTCCACATCGTACAAGTCCAAAAGCGCCTGATATGGTTCCCCCGCAATACCAAAATACTGCGCAAAAGCTGGTTCAGTCTTGATTCCTTGTGCTTTTAGCTTGCGAATTGAGCCTTTTGCCCCCTCGCCAGTCAGCACCAAAAGCCGCGCTTCCACGACTAAATGCCGATGTGCATTCTGCTCTTCCACTCGAAGCGTCTGACCAAAAATTTCGACCCGCAGCGGTGATAAACTCTCGGTGGATAGACTAAATGAGGCAAGCGTAAAAGTACGTTCTTGTGCTTTGCCTTCTCGCACTTCAAACCCCGCACAGTGATGAAAATTCCTGAGAAGCAACTGCCGGAAAGCCTCGTGATTCCTCACTTCGCAGATAATATCAGCATCACTTTTGGGTATATCTACGCCCAACGGAATTGTTCCGGCAAGACACGGTGAATAATCCCGCAGCACATCGAACACGCCCGCCGACGAAAGCAACGAATGAACTTTCTGCTGACGCGGCGTTCCGGCAAGCAAATATGCGGGATTGAAGTAGTCGGGTAATTTGCTCCACGATGGCGAACTATCAATTTCCATGACATGACCAATATATTTTTGAAGAAAGCTAGAGATTTGGCACAAAAAATGCTTAGTACAATATCAGTGTAATAAACACTTCATTTTTTGTCAAATTTCTAGTGATGAGACAGCATCATGATTAAGAAACTTGCTATCGAAGACGGACGCAAAGTCGTCCTCAAGCGCGAAGAAGGCGACCGCACATTCTTTACACAGGGCGTTATTGCCTACGAAGGACGGCTCTGGTATGCCATTCTTCTCGAAAACGAGGCGCTTGTCAAAATACGCAAAAATAGCGGTAAAGAATACCGTGTAAAATACGGCGGCTGGACACTCTGTGAAATTCATGCAACGAATTAATCTCAGCTGAAAGCCAATGCAACAGATATGTGCCTTTGAAAACATTGGGCAGACTATTTGAGCGGATGATTCTTCTCAATGCTCTGCCCGATAGCCTTTGGTCACATAGTCTTTGCGTATAATGTTTATAGCCGCTCCAACCTTGCACTAGCGACCTTTCCCGCACCATTTCTCCTTGCTTCCAATTTCCTCAGAAACGATATTTTCCGTATTGTAACGCTCTCTCCATCATCTCCGCTGCAGAATAGTCTACGATAACATTAGGCTTCAGCTTCATACCCGCAAATACAAGACTTTGCGAAAGTCCTAACTAAGCGGGTAATATCTTGGAACACAGACAAGTGAGCGCCGCGCTCACTTGTCTGTGTAGATAGTTTAAGATAATTTCATTCAATACCTTACCTAATGTTATTCCCCCTAAGCAGCACCATATCTTGCGCAATCGCCTGAAAAGCGCTATATTGTTGCCCTACAAGGAACTATTTTCTCCGACTAATTTTGAATTTCTATGCTTTCTTGTGCGGCGCTCTCCTTGCGTTGGCTCACTCTTTGCGCCTTCGTATTCGCATCTCTTCCGCATAGTGCTTCGGCACAATCGCCATCCAATCTCACTTGGTTGCGCATGGGAACAATACCTAATCAAAATATTATTTGCTTAGATGCAAATGGTGGCGAAGTGTCAGGCAATACCAACGGCATACGGTTGCTCGCCGGAACAAACGACGGCGTGTATCGCTCCATCAATAGCGGCGCAACGTGGACACAAACAATCGGCTGGAACAAACAGCAAGTAACCTCTTTCTTCACGGCAAGCGACGGAACGCTTTTTGCAACAACATGGGGCGGCGGCGTTTTTCGCTCAACGAACGATGGTGCTTCGTGGACAGTTTCCAATCAAGGTTTGCGGCCAATTAACCATAAAGCACGAGCAATGGCTCAATGCGGCTCGCGGCTATTTGTGGGAACAAGCATGGGACTGTGTTTCTCCGATGATAACGGGGCGACATGGGATGTAACGATTGGCGTACCGTTCGATGTTCGTTCGCTTCTGGTGTTGGGTTCTACCGTGTTTGCCGGAACGGTGAACGACGGTATTCTTCGTTCGCCCGATATGGGCGTGACGTGGGAGTTTGCCAATAATGGACTGCCTCCCGATGCCCGTTATGTACTGTCGTTTACGGTCGGCTATCAAAATCTTTCGGACACATTGGCAATTTATGCTGCGACCAACACGGGCGGCTTGGTTCGCTCGGCGGATAATGGCGCAACATGGTCAGTCCTCAGCCTCACCGGACAGACGCTTCGGTGCCTTGTGAGCAACGGCGATGCGGATAACGAGATGTTCGTGGGAACAAGAAATGGTGTACAGCGCTCACAAAGCAAGAATCCTGCTCTTTGGTCAACTATCAATCAAGGATTTCCCGATAGTCTGGACGTAATTTCCCTTGCACTCAGTGGTTCTATTCTTTTTGCCGGAAGCTACGACGGTAACGTTTGGGTGACTGTCCTCCAGTCGTACTCAGGTTTTGCTCGTGTGGTAAAAAATCTGGATTTGGAAGAAACACCTTCCGGTGTGGCGGGGAAGCCGCAAGGCTATACGGTTTATGGGCAAAACATCGGCGGAGACATCACGCTCACTGCTCCTAAAGGCGTTGAAATTGCTACATCTGCTATCGGTCCGTACAGTTCAAGTGCAAAGATCTTTACGCACGACAAACGAATAGAGCAAACAGTCTTTGTACGCTTAAATTTTCCAACAGCTTTGACAGTCAACGACCCCGTTCGTGTTGAGGCAAACGCCAGCTTTAGCCTGACCGTTCGCGGCAAAATCGTTGCCCCAATAATGCCCGTTCTACCCCAGCTTTCTATTTTGCCACCGACGCTCAAGCTCGGCAGCGTGACACAAGGCGGAAGCATGCCGGCGCAGACATTCGCACTCACTGGGAAAAACCTCACTGTTCCCGTCACCATCACTGCAGAAGCGGGTGTGCTTCTTTTTAATCCTGCAACTCGTCAGTGGGTCAGCAGGCTTCCACTTTCGCCATTTATCGGCAATATTGATGTCAGTGTCCGTTTGGATTCGTCGCTTGTACCTCAGAACATTAGTGCCATTATCACTGCCACAAGCAGCACTGCTAACGCGAGTATTACAGTGAGCGGTACAATTCTTCCACCTTTAGAACCAAAGTTATCTCTTGCTGCCTCCGGCGTACCTTTGCGCTTCGGTACTATCATTCGCGGTAATGTCTCGCCAGTACGCTCGTACACTTTCTTGGGCGTAAACCTAACTGCGCCAGTGCTCGTAAACGCTCCAACGGGCGCATTCCTGCTCAATCCCACAAACGGGCAATGGACGAGCAGCCTGACGTTCGCGCCAAACAGCACGGGAAGCCTTATCCAGACTATTTCCGTGCGTATGGATTCGTCGGTGGTACGCACATTGAGCGGTGGTGCGGGCGCAAGCATTCGCCACCAAAGCGTAAATGCGAGCGTCGGCGTGGAAGTCTTCGGCACAGTGCAAGACCCGCCCTCGCTTACCGTTACGCCGCCAGAGCCGTTGAACTTCGGTACGGTGCGGTTGGGCAGTAGTGCGGCTGCACGACAATACACGCTCACAGGAAGCAATCTTCTTGAACCCGTTGTCATTAATGCTCCGGCGGGTGTGTTGCTCTTCAATCCTGCAAACGGCGCATGGACAAATTCGCTGACACTCACGCCGAATGCTGGAAGCCTCATGCAGACTGTTCGCGTGGGTATTGATTCTTCGCAAGTGCGCCCTGTGAACGGGACTATTCTGAACGTAAGTGCTTCCTCATTGGGTGCAATCGGTTCAACACAAGCATCTGTGCTAGTTACAGGAAATGTCATCCCCCTACCACAACTCACCGCCACCCCACTCCAACCCGAAAACCTCGACACCATCATCCACTTCGACCCCTCGCGCGGCGGCGTGTACACCGTCACAGGAAGTTTTCTTGATGCGCCTGTCAGCCTGAGCGCTCCACAAGGTATTCTGCTCTTTGACCAAACTAACAAAATGTGGACTCAAACGCTCACCCTTCAGCCCGATGCCGCCGGAAGCCTCATGCAAACCGTCTCCGTGCGCTTGGATTCCTCACGACTTGGCTCCGTGCAGGATTCCATTCGCAATGTGAGCAACATAACTTCGGCAAGCGCGAGTGTACGCGGCGCTGTCGTGCCGCTCACTCTACCACCGGGCGCAGAGACCACACTGGAACTACGTTTTATGGGGCAGCAACCGCTCCGCATACGCGACACGGCTCGTGTGCAGATTTGGCTTAAAGACTCACGTCTGCTCACGCCGCGCCTCGTGGGGCGTTTCCTCAGGACACTCCGCGTGGCGGTGCGGATAGACACGAACAATCTTGCGGTGCTGGGTATTTCCTCGCTCACGCCTCGCGCCCGCATAGAATCGCCGCAGCGCGTTCCGGCGAATACACCGCTCTACACCATTCTTGCCGAACGACCTGATACTGTCAGCACGGGAAATCTGCTGTTAGCAGAGATGACCGTACTCGCCACGCTTGGCGCGACGACGACGAACACGATTCGTCTTGCCGACCCCGTGCAGTGGCTTGGCAGTGACGGGAACATCACGCCAGCAAGCGCTGTGCGTATAGTGCGTGAACCGGAATCCGTAGCGGTGCAGATTCGTCCCCTCTTTTTGCGCAGAAGCAGCACGTTTGCTGTTGTTGCGCCGAATCCTTCGTCGGATGCGGTACAAGTGCTTTACACACTTTCGCCGGAGACTGGCGCAACCGCAAGCGCCGTAACGCTGGTCGTGAGCGACGCGGCGGGTCGCACGGTGAAGCGATTAGAGCTTGGCGCACGGCAGACGGGCGTGGCACAGCAGGAAAGTGTGCGGTTGGGTGATTTGCCCACAGGGGCGTATTTGCTGATGCTCCTCACGCCATCGGAAACGTTACCCTGCCGATTGGATGTGGTGCGGTGAGGAAGAGATGAGGGATATTGGCGATTGGTAAATAGGGTTTGGTTTCAGACCCATTCGTTCTGATTAGCTGTCAAATTTGGTCACAACAATCAATTCCTGCGGCATTCCGTTTTGATTTTTAACAGAAGGCTTCCATAGCCTTCCCCATGACAGGCTTCCATTCAGCATTTCGCACGTTTCCATTTACGTTATGAATATGACCTTTTATTTCACACGCACTCTACCGATATTTTTGCTTTGTATCGGTTTTATGCCGCATAATCTCCAAGCACAATCCCTGAAACAACGTGTGCAAGCAGCGCATCTGAACGTAATGACGTTCAACATTCGATTTAATAATCCTCGTGATAGCGCTAATGCGTGGAATTTTCGGAAGAATTTTGTCGGCAGTCAGATACTTTTTCATGAAGTGCATATTCTTGGCGTGCAGGAAGCACTTTACGACCAAATTCAAGACCTTCAAGAGCGGCTTCCCGCCTATCGGCGCTTGGGAGTGGGGCGGGATGATGGTGCTACGAAAGGCGAATTCAGTGCAATATTTTTTGATTCCACTCGGCTTGAGATGGTCACTTCGGGAACATTTTGGCTTTCGCCAACGCCTTCGGTAGTGGGAAGCAAAGGTTGGGATGCGGCGCTGCCACGTATTGCGACATGGGCGGCATTGCGAGACAAACGAAGCAAAAGCATCATTACCGTCATCAACACGCATTTCGACCATCAAGGCATTCAAGCGCGAAAAGAAAGTGCGCATCTTATCCTTCAAAAGCTCGCCGCTATGCGCCCGCGCGCGAACTCTATCGTTATGGGCGATCTGAACTCCATTCCTCCCGATGCTCCTGCCACCATATTTTCCTCCGCTCTCAAGGACAGCAAAGCAATTTCGCTCACGGGGCATTATGGTCCGACCGGTACGTTTAATGGCTTTGAACAAAGCGAACTGGACGATAACCCGATTGATTATATCTTCGTCTCAAGCGAGATAGAGGTTCTTCAGCACGCAACACTTTCCCAATCATGGCGCGGACGCTTCTCGTCCGACCATTTTCCCGTCTTTGCTCGGCTTCGAGTGAAATAAGGACAACGATAAAAAAAGCCGCTCCGGATATGAAGCGGCTTTTAAGCGAAAATGTCGAAGTTATTTCTACGAAGTACCTGTATTTGTGCTTACCAGCCCATCATACCGCCGGAAAGGTTTTTCACGGAATATCCGGCTTGGCTCAGAATACCGCACGCCGAGGAACTGCGTCCGCCACTGGCACAATACACAACAATTTCGCGGCTCTTATGCTTTTCCAGTTCTTTCATGCGCGACTGCAATTCACCAAGCGGAATCAGTATCGAACCTGGAATATTACGGGTTTTGTGTTCTTGCGGTTGACGCACATCCAGCAATATGGGCTGATCGCCTGCGTTGAGGCGTTGTTTGAGTTCGTTTGCAGAAATAGAAGCTGTGCCTGCGCCGCCAGTAAGAAGGGATTTGAACATATCGAACATAGTGTACAAAAAATTGGTGTTGAAAAAAGTCGTAATGAGTTGATGCCGATGTGATTACAAAAACGTTTTGACGCTCCAAAGAGCAAGTGCAGACACCACTATCCACAAGACCACGCCTTGCAAAAGAGGCTTTATACCAACTGCCGACAGCATTGTTTTGGACAGACCTGTGCCAATCAAAAACAAAGTCAGAGTTAGCCCTACTTTTGCAAGCGGAACAAGATAGAAGCCAAGCATTGATGCGCCCGGCACAAAGGTTGTGATAACCGAAGCCAGAACAAAGAGCAAGACAAAATACGGGATAGTAATTTTTGCGTGCGAAGCGTTATCCGAGCCTTGCTTTGCGGCGTTTCGTTGCATCCGGAAAGCAGTGGCAAGTGTGATGGGAATAATCCAGAGTGCACGGCTGAGTTTAACGGTGGTGGCTATTGCGAGAGCCTCAGTGCCGAATTTTGCCGCCGCGCCCACGACCGAACTGGTATCGTGGATAGCGATTGCTGCCCACACGCCAAATTGCTCCTGCGTTAGACCCAAAGCCATGCCCAGAGGCGGAAAGAGAAAGAGTGCCACAGCATTTAGCAAAAATACTGTTCCCAAAGCAACGGAAATTTCGGCATCGTCCGCTTTCAGCACCGGAGCCATCGCGGCAATCGCGCTTCCACCGCAAATCGCTGTGCCGACACTTATCAGGTATGATGCGCGTTTGCGGACACCCAAAAGACTGCCCAAGAGCGTACCAAAGGCAAGCGTTCCGGCTATGCCCGCAATCGTAAAGCCAATACCTGTTTGTCCGGCTTTGACGATGCTATAAGCATTGATACCGAAGCCCAAGCCCACGACGGACGCTTGCAGAAGCCACTTCATGGCATCACTACTTGCTTTGCGATAGGGATGCTCGACCGTGAAGGCGAAGACTATGCCCATTGCCAGCGCCACGGGGGGCGAAATAATCGGCAACCAAACGCTACTTAGAACAATTGCAACACCGAGCCAAAATACAATTCTGCTGCCGGTTGAGGAATGTATGAGAAGCTGTGATAGTGGTATCGGTATTGGTTCCAGATGAGTTTTCGCGCTACGTACAGAGCTTTTCATATTAATTTCCGGCTTCGATTGCAGACGCATTTTGATTCATCAAGACTTCCTCAATCGCATCATGGAGTGCGCCTTTGGGTAGTGCGCCCATTGCCATTTGCGGTTTGCCGTTTTTGGGAATAAAAAGAATACTCGGAATACTGCGAATACCGAAAACTGCCGCAAGTTCTTGCTCGGCTTCGGTGTCAACTTTGTAAAACGCAACTTTACCTGCATACTCGGTGGAAAGTTCCTCAAAAACAGGTGCAAACGCCCGACAGGGACCGCACCATTCCGCCCAAAAATCAATAACGCATGGTTGGTCACCGCTGTATGCCCACTCTTGGTGGATTTCGTAGTTAAAGACCTTCTGCAAAAAGGTTTCTTTTGTGAGATGTTCGGTCATGACTGTTTCCTTTGAAAAATTGGATGTTCGATTGTTGAAATGCGAGTAATTATGCTACTTGTGCAGACGTTTCGTATTTTGCCACAGGCAAGTCGGCTTCGCGCCAAGCATTGAAGCCGCCAATCACGTTGACCACGTGCTTAAATCCTTGCTGTTGCAGAAAACTGGAGGCAATAGACGAGCGGTCGCCACCGGCGCAATACACAACAACGGTACGATTTTTTGGGATTTCTTCGAGGCGGCGAGGCAGAAAACCGGCGTGAATGTGCTTTGCGCCACCAATAATGCCTTTTTCCACCTCCGATGTGGCGCGAACATCCAAAAGTTCCATATTGCTGGTCAGGAGGAGCATCTGATGTGCATCGCGGACGTTGACTTGCTCAAGCACAGCCGTTTCATTCCCTGCGTATGACCACTCTTCTATATCCGGCACAAATCCGGCCACATCATCCAGCCCAATGCGTACAAGTGAGCGTACAAGCTCTTCCACGCGGTGTTCCGGCGCAACGAGTACAAACGGCTTATTGTATTCCAGCATCCAGCCCGCCCATGTTGTGAAGGAGCCGTTATCCTGAATGTTAAGGCTGCCGGGAATATGACCGCCCGCAAACGAGGTTTTACCGCGTGTGTCCACAATCGTTACGCCTTCACGAATTGCTTTCTTGAGGTCGTCCACCGAGTATCGGCGAGGCTTGGGGAGTGCTTGAAGTACACGGCGTTCCGATTTGTTCATGGCTTTCATCGTAGCAAAATACACTGGCGGTTCCGGCTGACCTTTCAAAATTTCTTCGACAAACTCTTCTTCGTTTTCAATGCGGAGCGCCCAGTTGGTGAGCTTCTCATACCCAACACTGGAAAACGGTACTGCACCAAGCGCTTTGCCACACGCCGAGCCTGCGCCGTGTCCGGGAAGGACTTGTAGGTAATCGGGCAAGGTCTTGAAGCGTTGCAAAGAGCGAAACATCTGCCGAGCGCCTTGTTCCATCGTGTCTTTGTATCCTGCTGCTCGTTCCAAAAGGTCTGGCCGTCCGACATCGCCCACGAACACAAAATCGCCCGTTGCCATCATCATTGGTTTGGCGCTGCGAGGGTCATTCTCAAAGGTTTTGGTGTCGGTAATCAGAAACGAAATATGCTCCGGCGTGTGTCCGGGTGTATGCCAAACGTCAATTTTGATATTGCCCACCATGAATGACGAGCCATCGCGCAAGGCAATATGCGGCACGGAGTATTGCCACTCGGCTCCGCCTTCGTTGGAAAGGTAGAGTTCTGCACCTGTTTGCCGTGCAAGCTCCCGCGAGCCGGTCAGAAAGTCAGCGTGGATGTGCGTTTCAGCAATGTGCGTGATGCGAAGTTTTTCCTCTGCCGCAATCTGCAAGTAAGCATCAGTGTCGCGCTTTGCATCAATGACGAGCGCTTCGCCAGTGGCTTGGCAACCAATCACGTAGCTTGCCTGAGCAAGCCCTTTGTCATAGACTAAGCGGAAGAACATAGTGATTCTATTTTTGGAGGGATGAAAAAAAATTGTCGTGTACCATTTTCTGAACACTACAAAATTACACAGAAGGAAGGATGAATGTTGGTGACATTATCACAATGCGACCAAAAGCACACATTTTTTTTGAGGAGAGTCCGAAAATATTGCTTGAATTCAAGTTGAGTTCAGGTATCAATAATCATCGCTTTGAAAAATGCAAAAGCCCTTTGCGGTCAATTACCCCGACCGCGCCACGAGAGAGCTGCACAAATCCCGCACGTTCAAATTCTTTCAATGTTCTGCTCACCACTTCGCGTGCAGTTCCCAGTTCTGCGGCAAATTCTTCGTGTGTTTTTTCGATGAGAGGAGTGTGTTGAGACATTGCAGCGAGACGTTCTGCAAGGCGCTCGTCCATTCGGCGGAAGACTACCTCCTCAATAAGCAGCATTACGTCTGTGAGGCGGGATGCAAACTGGCTAAAAAGATAATTCCGTGCTTCGTGCGAACGCTCCACAAGGCGCTGAAAATCTTCGGTTGTCAGTGTCAACAAGGTTGCATCTTCTTCCACGACCGCATTTGCTTGATGAATAGGATGCGAGAGCGCACAGGACATAGACAAAATGCAGCTTTCGCCCTTGCCAATGCGGTACAACGTGATTTCGCGTCCGGTCTCGCTGAGTTTGAAAATGCGAACAACCCCTTGCTCCACAAACCCAATTTTCCCGCAACCCGAACCTTCGGTAAAAATGGACGTGCCTGCTTTTACCTCAGAGACCGTAACCGGACTTGAGCGCAAAAAAGGCAAGAAATCAAGAAGATGCGATGTACTGGGCAGGTGAGTGTTCATGGTAAGAGTGCAATGGAAGTGTAAGAGGGATTTATATGGTAAACACATAGTCTTGGTCGGGTGCGTAAGGCTTTCCATCGCTCTTGCCTAGCAGAAAATACGTTTGCATCATGCCGCGCCCCTTTACTTCAATCAATCCACGCTCTTCAAAGGCGCAATCGTCCCGAAGCAAGGCATATATTTCTTTGGTGCAATGCACTCTTCCTGCTTCGCCGTGTGATTCCATGCGGCTTGCAATGTTCACCGTGTCACCCCAAAGGTCAAAGGCAAATTTTTTCTTGCCGATAACGCCCGCTACGACAGCTCCGGTGTGCATCCCGACGCGCAGTTCCAAATTCGTGCGGTATGTTTCGTTGAAGTGTTCCAGCTCGGCGACCATTTCCAGCGCTGCTCGTGCTGCTGCGTGGGCGTGGTCGGGACGCGCTTGCGGCAGTCCGCTTGCCACCATGTAGCAATCACCGATGGTTTTGATTTTTTCCAAACCGTGCTTTTCCAGCACCGTGTCGAACATGATAAACACTTCCGAAAGAATCTGTACGAGTTCCTCCGGCAGCATACTGGCTGCAAGCGGCGTAAAATTGGCAATATCGGCAAAAAATACCGTCGCGTTGGTATAGCGCTGTGCAAAGTTAAGTTCGCCTGCTTTCAAGCGCTCCGCAATGCTCGACGGCATGATGTTCAGCAAAAGCGCATCGGCATTGACTTTCTCTGCTTCCAGTTCAGTTTGCTTTTGCTGAAGTGCACCGTTCAGGCGGCGACTCTGCCGGAAACTCACCGCAAAGTACACAAGAAAGCCGAGTGCCAGAGCTGTGACGATGATAGACGCATTGCGGACGAGGTCACTTTTTTCAGCATCCTTTTGGAGCATCATCAATTCTTGTTCGCGTTTTTCGGATTCGTACCGCGAATTGAGTTCGGCAACAAGTTTTGCACTCCGTTCATTGAAAAGCGAGTCTTTGAGCGCATCTCTGAGGCGGCGATACGTATTTGCTTCGCGGAAATGATTCGAGGCTTCGTGAGAGTTTGCCAACGCTGCATAGAGGTCGTTGATTTCGCGGCGGTCTCCGGCACGTTCGGCAAAATCAAGTGCTTTGGTAAGGGTTTTGACCGAAGCCGGATAATTTTTCTGATGAAAATAGACCAAACCCGTATTGTCGAGCGCAAGCGCTTTGCCACGCAAATCTGCGAGGGAATCGTAGAGCGCGAAGGCACTGTGGAACATCGTGAGTGCTGAGTCATAGCGCCCTTGCAAGCGCAGAATCCATCCGATATTGTTCGTCAAAGTCGCAATGCCGCGCCGCTCATTCAGTGTTCGTCGGAGCGAAAGCGCGGTGGAATAATAGAGCATCGCGCTATCGAAGAGGCGTTGGTTCCCGAAGCAATTACCCATATAGTGCTTCGTTTCGGCAATATCACTTGTGCTGCCGAGTCGCTGACGCAAGTCCAAGGATTTTCTGAGGTATTCAAGGGCTTTATCATTTTCGCGTTGAACTTCATAGACGCGCCCGATATTGTGCAGCGCCCGCGCTATTCCTTGCGTGTCGGCGAGTGTTTCGCTTTTTTTGAGCGCGTCGAAATGGTAACTCGCCGCGACCGCGTATAAGCCCTGAATCCGGGCTGCCACGCCAAATGCATTTTGCGAAAGCGCAATGCCGCGCTCATACTTCAGACGGCGAGCCAGTTCCAACGCTTGCTCGGCATAGCGCATGGCAGAAAGGGCATTACGAAAATTGAGTTCGGAGGCAAGTGTAAGGAGAGTTTTGACGCGAAGGCTATCTTCCGGCGCATTGACGAGAGCGGAGCGGAGCGAATCCACTCTACGTTCTTGTGCCCGTAAACATTGTTGCTGCTGAGGTACAACAATGCCCCAAAGCGCGAAAAATAACACGCTTAGAAGGACAAACCGATAAGAAGCAGCATGAAACAATGCAGTCAGGAATTAGGGGTGTGATGAGAGATTCACACGGGAATTATGGAGAACAAATTTATCAGCAAATCGCCACATCACATTCAGAGCGCCAGCAGTGCGGCTTTGAAAGCAGCGCTTCCCGTGAGCGGTTCGTGGCAAACAAAATTCTCGCAGATATATGCGGTAGCTTGATGATTACGTTCCGTTTGATACGCAGCCTGCTCGACAAAGCGCCCCAATTCTTGCGGAGCGTGATTAAATGCTACGAGCGTGTGTGGTGCATAATGCTCGGCGACAAGTCGCAGCATGGCGTGGATTTCGCCATCATTCGTTTTGCCCGCAATGATAATTTCTTGTGTTACGCCCAGTAAAAAATCGTTTGCCATCAGCATTTGTGCAAATCCGGTCGGATAGGCTTGAATTGCCGCAGCAAAACGTTCGATGGTGCGCTCTGCAATCGTTTGGTATGCTTTGTTGCTCGTGAGCTTGCCCAAACGCGCCAGCACGCTTGCTGCAACGGAATTACCCGAAGGAATCGCACCGTCGTAGGCTTCTTTGGTCTGCATGATGAGCGCTTCGTTATCGCTTGCCGAGAAGTGGAAGCCGCCGCCCGGCTGGTCGCAAAAGAGTCGTATCATCTCATCGGCAAGCATTTGTGCGGTCTGAAGATGTTTCAGATTAAACGTTGTCTGGTACAGTTCAAACGCTCCGTTTGCCAAAAATGCGTAATCGTCCAGAAATGCCGGAATTGCTGCTTCGCCGTCGCGGTAGCGGTGCAAAAGACGCTTTGCGCCATCTTTTTCAATTGTCATTTTCTCCAGCACAAATTCCAGCGCCCGCTCGGCTGCTTGCGTGTAGAGCGCGTTGTCCAGCACACGTCCGCCTATGGCAAAGGCAGTAATCATCAATCCATTCCAATCCGCCAAGATTTTATCATCTTTGAGCGGATGAATACGTTCCTCACGATGCTCGAAAAGCCGCTCGCGCATAGCAGAAAGCCGTGCGCGAAGCTCATACTGGTCAATAGAATGACTCTGGGCGAAATCTTCGAGACTGAGGCGCAAGTGAGGTATATTCTCGCCGGAAGCCGCTCCGCTTGCTTCATCATGGAAATTACCATCGCTCGTAAAATTGTACGCTGCTGCGAAGAGTGCCGCGTCATCATCGCCCAGCATCCGCACCAATTCTTGCTTCGACCAAATATAAAATTTTCCTTCGTGTCCTTCGCTATCGGCATCTTCGGCAGAGTAGAAGCCACCTTCGGGCGAAGTCATGTCACGCAAAATGTAGGTAAAAATTTCTTCGGCAACTTGCGCATAAAACGGCTCTCCGCCTGTGGCTTGGTGCGTTTCCAAATATGCCAGCGCAAGCATAGCTTGGTCGTAGAGCATTTTCTCAAAGTGCGGCAGTAGCCATTCGCGGTCGGTGCTGTAGCGGTGGAAGCCATAGCCAATATGGTCAAAAATTCCACCCTTGCGCATGGCGCGAAGCGTCCGTTCGACCATCGCAAGCGCAGCGCTATTGCCCGTGCGCTTATGGTGGCGCAGCAAAAAGAGGAGATTCTGTGGTGACGGAAATTTCGGTTGTATGCCAAAGCCGCCGTACTGCGGGTCGAAGGTTTGTTCGTAGCGCTGAAAAGCGAGGTCGTTGATGTTCAGTGGTAGCGCCGCGCTTGCTTTTGCCTTGTCTGCGGCAAAATGTTCCAAAATAGCAGCACAGGATTCCTCAATTTTCTCCCGTTCATGCTGCCAAGCGTAAGCGATTTGCTGAAGAATGTGCGGAAAGCCGGGGCGATTCTGGTGGTTTTCCGGCGGAAAATATGTTCCGGCAAAAAAAGGTTTTTTGTCGGGAGTCATCATTATCGTCAGAGGCCAGCCGCCGTGTCCGGTCATAGATTGGCAGACGCGCATATAGATTGCATCAATATCGGGGCGCTCTTCGCGGTCAACTTTAATAGAAATGTAATGTTCGTTCAAGTAGTCGGCTATGTCCGTATTTTCAAAAGATTCACGCTCCATTACGTGACACCAGTGGCAGGTAGCATAACCAATGCTCAGGAAAATGGGTTTTCCTTCCCGTTCAGCGTGCGCAAAGGTTGCATCGTTCCACGCATACCAGTTCACCGGATTGTGCGCGTGTTGCAGCAAATACGGAGATTTCTCGTGGATGAGAGCATTGGTAAAATGAGGCTGTGCTATGTCGTGCAGTAACGTCTCTGCCATAATGAAGCGCCGAAGAATGTGTGCTTGGGGTACAATTTGAGTCAGTGGTGATTGAGCGAGGTACGAACCGAATGAAGGACAACGCTCAACAACAACGCACGAATAGAATGAAATACCACGCGACTACGAGAGAGGGTCACTAATTTTTGCGGGATATGTCTTCACTTGGAATAGAAGAAAATGCGCCGTTGGAAGAGCGCATAATTTCACTATGCCAAGAACTAAATTTACGAAAAAAACCGCTAGGAGAAGGAAAAAACTGGATAAAGAGGAAAAATATACTCGCAGCAATAGCGATGAAAGGTGATTATTGGTCACGTGCCGGGAGTGCAACGACAAATGTTGCGCCTTTGCTCAATTCGGACGACGCGCACCAAATATGTCCCTTCATAGCATCCATAAGACGTTTTGCAATAGACAAGCCCAGCCCCGTCGAATGTTCGCCGCCTGTTGGTTTTGCCGAAAGGCGGGCAAATTTGCGAAAGAGTTTATCGTGGTCTGCTTCGGTTATGCCGGGGCCTTCATCTTTTACGACGAGAAATGTATAGCGTTGATGCGTCTCTCCATCGTTCTCGAACAGCGAATGAAGAAGAAACTCTTCAGAAAGGTGCGTCTGTACCTGCACACGGACTGTTGCGCCAAAAGGCGAGTACTTGACGGCATTGGAAATAAGATTATCCAGCACTTGCAGCACTAAGTGTTTATCGGCATAACACTCCGCATTCTCATCACCACCGACATTGATACGAATGTGCTTATCTGCTGCCGGAAGCGCATAGTTTCCCACGACGGACTGTGCAAGCGGCATCAGTACGAAGCTCTCGCTGTTCGGGATAATCATTCCTTGTTCAATCGCGTTCACATCCAAGAACTTGCTGACAATCTCAAACATTCTTTCGACCGAATGGCGCATGACGGTCAGCATTTTATTCCGATAGTCCCTTGGCAAATCATCGTCAGTGTCCAGAATTTCCAGCATCCCGCGCAAGCCTGTAAGCGGGTTCTTGAGGTCGTGGGCGGCTATGCCCAAGAACTCATTTTTCTCTTCGTTGAGCGTGTGGAGTTGGTTATTCTGGTGCTGAAGCTGGTCGTTCATTATTTCAATTTCGGTCGCCCGTTGCTCCAAGAGTGTTTGCTGTGTGGTGAGACGGTCATTGATTTGGTGTAATTCCAGATTTGCCGCTTCGATATTGAGCGTGTAGTCGTTGATTTCATCACGTTGCTTTTTGATATACGCATTTGCCTCTTCCAATTCGTTGTAGCGCACGTGTTCCAATTCGCGCTCACGTTCCGAAATAGCGCGTTGCTGCCGCTCGGTAGAGAGAGTTTTACGAAGAAGATTGATGCGGTCGCCAAGCGCAAACGACATCAACACCGCTTCGGAAGACGCTCCCAATTGCAGAACAATTTCGATAAATCGTGTGGTGGGCAAGAGCCGCTCGACCATCATTGCGTACATAATCGTCGCCACAAGCCATGTTCCCCAGCCAATAAGGTAGTAACGGGCAGGTGCATAGCCTTTGCGCAGCGCCATGATGCCGGAGATAAGCGTCGTTACGGAGGCAATCATCACCAAAAAAGATAATGTTTTGCGTGCCAAACCAAGTCCTGTCAGGCTTTCAAGAGCAATATTGAACGCAAAGAGTACAACAATAACCATGAGAGCTTTGTGCATCTTGGGCAAAATCTCGTGCGTGTGCAGGAAGGCGGCGGCAAAGAGGCATATCAGCGTTGCCGGAAGCGATACCAAGATATTCGGCATCGCCGGAATGCTATACATCCAGCAAGCAAACTCGTCACCAAAGAGCAGGAATACATATCCCTTCTGGTATGAAAAAAACAAGGCAATCGCCAAGCCGTAGAGTACATAGAGCAAATACGACATCTGGCGGACACTCAGAAAAATAAAGAAGTTATAGACAACCAGCACAATCAGTACAGTAAACGAAATGGCATTGAACCACGAGTAATAGAGCGAAGAGCGGATAACGGCTTGCGTTCCGGCTATTTCATAAGGCAGATACATTACGCCAAAACTTACCGCCCGCACATACACCGTCACCGGCTCAGTAGTAGCCGAGTCCAATTCCTCCAGCGCAATAACGGGATAAGTGCTACTGAACTCGCGCGAACCCAGAATATCGGAGCCGTAGCGCTTATGGAAAAATGTTCCGTCTTTGCGAGGAATATACACGTCGAGCGTGTCGAGTGGCGCATTATAGACTTGCAGGAAACAGCGCTCACCGCTTGGATTGAGAACGGAAAAGCGCACCCAAATTGCGGAATTTGTGAAGCCGTAGTTGATAATTGCTCCTTTGATGGGCATAAAAGCTGAAGGGAGCGAGTGTGCTTCTTCTGCTGTGAGCGAGCGTTGCGCATTTTCCAGAACCGTCGCATACTTGCCCACAGGTACAGCAGCATCGCTATTCGTTAGCACAACGGGCTTCGCAGCCAATGGCGCGGGAAGTAGCGTCTCTGCAAAGGACGATGCGAACAGGCTCAACGAAAACAAGACAAAAGCAAGCAGTAGTCGTAGTGACGGCATACACATACATCAGTACCCCTTAGAACACAAAACAGATTGGTGGGGAAGTTCATTTCTTTTTTGCCCCATAAACTTACGCAAAGCATAGGGAATTGTCAAGCATCCGAAGAAATGTATTTGTTATTGCGAATAAATTGCAGTAATTTTGTATAACGATATTTTTTCAAGTCACCGCAACTATGACCATAGCAGATCATCCATCGTTTGATAAGCTCATTGAGCGCGTCCGCACTTGTGTTCCGCGTCTGACCAAAGGCAAAAAAGCCGTGCTTTCCGCACTCTTTGAAGCCGAAGCGCCGCTTACTGCCCATGAAATTTTTGCCCGCGTCTGCGACGACGAGAATTGCTGCGGTTCGGACGACAAACATGAACACATTGACCTTGCCACAATTTACCGCAATCTGGAACAGTTCGAGAAACTGAATCTCATTATCAAAACCGAGTATTCCAACGGCGGTTGGCGTTATGCCTTAGCTGAAAAACACCATTCGCACACCATAGCCTGCACACAATGTGGCAAAGAAATTCCGATGGGAGCTTGCCTCATGGCAGATGTAGAGAAAATTATCGCCGAGCGTACGGGCTTTGTCAATATCCATCACATTGTGAATTTTACCGGTTCTTGTCCCGCTTGCCAAAAGCATTAACTTTTATCCGCGTTTCTATGACCATTCCATCACCTGAACAGCGTCAAACCTCGCTTATCAGTACCACTTCAGCTATCAGCACCCTATCCGACATGAATCACGAATCATTATCTTCCGTTTCCGCGACAACATCTCTCACCGACCGTCTAGGCATGGCTCTTTCGGGCTTGTGTGCGGTGCATTGCCTTGTACTGCCGTTAGCATTACCATTTTTAGGAACGCTTGCCTCCTTTGTTCATTCGGAATGGACACATGCTATTCTTGCGCTGCTTATTGTACCGACCGTCGTTTTTACGTCATGGCGCGGCTACAAACATCACGGCAAAACTGAAGTGGTGTGGCTACTGGTTGTCGGCGCTCTGGCTGTGCTGCTGGCGCTCGTAGCCGGACATCAAGGTGCAGGCGAACAGGTTGAAATGGCTGTCACCACACTGGGAAGCGCACTGCTTATCACCGGACACTGGCAGAACCATAAACAATTTGCACTCTGCACAAACGGCAAGCCACATTCCCATTAAGACGGTAAAAAGATAACAAAAGTACACAAAGCGCATAGCTACGGCAGAAGAACGCGAAACGAAAAAACGCTACGTTCATCGCAAAGCCGAAAGTGTCTTTATTTCCGGCTTTGCGATGAAATTACCTGACCCAATGAAGCAACCATTCCGTTAGATTGAAAGCGACTAGGCTTTTTCTCCACACACAGTGATACTCAGAATACGTGCGCCGGAAGCGCGATATTCGGTTAGTTCTGCCGGAGTGAGATATTGCAAGAGTAAATCGTCGGGAAGCATGATTTCACGCTCTTTGGGTATAGAGACATTGGCAAAACCTGTTTTTTCGATAATGCCCAGATACTCCGCTTTTGCAATCGCTCCCGAAACGCAGCCCGCATACATCTCGGCTGCTTGCTGAATCCCTTTGGGTAATATGCCGCTCACCACAATATCCGATACGGCAAAGTGCGCACCCGCCTTCATAATACGCCACACCTCAGCAAAGGCAGCACGTTTGTCGGGTACAAGATTCAGAACGCAATTACTGACAACTACGTCGGCAACGTCACTCAGAAGCGGCATATTTTCAATATCGCCTTGGACAAATTCGACATTTGCAAAGCCTAATTTCGCATTGTTTGCCCGCGCTTTCGCTACCATTGCTTCCGTGAAATCAAGCCCGATTACTCGACCTCCATTGCCAACAAGCGCCCGTGCAACGAAAGCATCATTGCCGGCACCGGAGCCTAAATCTACGACCGTATCGCCAGAGCGAATCTGTGCAAACTGCGTCGGTATGCCGCAACCAAGCGCTAAATCTGCATCGGGTGTGTAGCCTGCAAGCTGCGTGTAATCTTCGTTCATCACTGTTGGTATGTTCATATCGGTCGGACCGCAGCCGCAAGAGGGACCGCAGCAACCGCCACTTTCGGACTCAGCAATCGCGGCATATTTTTCTTGTACGAGCGTTTTAAGCGCTTCGTTGCTGGTCTCAAGCATGGTATTCATAACAGTATTCCTTAAAAACGGATAATAAAAATGCTGTACAGTTGCGGCGAAGCGACGTACAATAGTAATAAAAAGAAATTGAACTCAGTATTTAAGCATTATTGAGATTGGTCAGGCACAAACGTAGAGATTCGGTGAATCTTCCGAGGGAACACGTAAGGTCTTGCGCATGACCACAGCCGAAGTGGGGCAGAGTCCGCTAAATTCATGTGTTGCTCGGACATCGTCGGGTATGGAGTTGCGTTCTACACGCTCAAAATCAAGCCTCGCAAGCCATTCTTCAATCGTGGTGGTAAGAGCATAAACCTCGCGCATTCCCATTGAGCAGGCATGGTTTTCAATTGCAGTGTAGAGCTGAGTAGCGATGCGCTTTCCGCGATGTACCGGAGAAACCGCAAGTGAGCGCACCAGCCCACGATATGCGCTCAGGCGCTCTACACCTGCCACACCAAGCAGAGCATCACCTTCTTTCATAACCAAAAAATGCTGTAAATGTTCCGGCGTAATATCGTCTGTGGGCAAGCCGGATTCCCGCAAGAGAGCATAAATGCTTGCTCTGTCGCCGAGTTGTACAAATCCCAGTGTCATAGTTATTCTCCGTAAAAAATAGCAAATAATATCGTTGATGAGAGTTTGGATAATGTCCCTTACAATGGTCAATGCTTAACAACATTTTGCAATGACGGTGGATTCGAGTGCTGCCCAGAGAGAGTGTAATTCCTTGATTCCGTCGTCATTCAGACAATAGCATACTTTCGGTCCGTCTATTTCGCCTTTAATGAGACCAACGTTCTTTAGTTCTTTCAAGTGCTGCGAAACAGTTGCTTGGGCAAGTGGAAGTTCGTCCACGATTTCTCCACAGATACAAGCGTTTTTTGCGGCAAGCATCTTCAAGATTGCGATTCGTGCCGGATGAGCTAGAGCCTTTGCAAGCTCGGCAAGTCGCGTTTCCTCGGGCGTAAAAAGGTCTGTTTTTGTTCGTGTCATCGTTGTTTCCAAAATTTTATTAAATCGTTTATCGTAGTTTTACGATTAAAATATCATAAAAGTTTCATTCGCGCAAGAATAAAATGCGAAAAGTGCGGCACACCAAATTGGTATGCCGCACTTGTCATCTTCTTTGACAGAAGCGCATCGGAGGCGTTTACGTACGCCGTCGCAATGCTCTTATTGTATAGCTCTTATTTTGTTCCACCCGTCGGCAGCATTGCCGGTGAGGCTTGCTGCGTGGGTGCAGGAGCGGGTTTGTTCTCGCCGTAAGCACGAATTTCAATCAACTTATATTGTTGGTCGGGGTGGTCAGTTTTGATAAGAACCTGACCGTAGAACGGACCCGGTTGTGCGGGACCGACAACTTTGACAGGGATCTCAATCTCGGTATTCGCCGGAACAGTAATAGGTGCTTTCTTACCGACTGTTAAGCCATTATTACCGGTAAATTCTAACAGCTTTACGGGAGCAGCACTATTATTTTTGATTTTTGCCATTCCGGTTGACTCTTTACCAGCATAGAGCGGATAAAAAGAAACAAATTGATCAGCTTGTAGGAGGCGAATAATATTAGCTTTCAAAAATAACACCTTCACCGAGTCCGGTGCGGCATTGCTACTGATAGTGATGGATTTCATGAGTTGTCCGCTTGAGGTGCCGACGTTTACGGTAAACTTGAGCGTCGTTGACTCACCCGGCTTGATATTACTGCGTTCTAGCGCTTCACTGGTGCATCCGCAGGCGGGTTTTGCTTGCGAAATAATCAAATCTTTATCGCCAACATTTTTGATTTCTACCTGTCCGGCGAGTGGCTTGGAGACATCGCTTACATTGCCCCAATCAAATGTATCGCCACCTTTGATTTCAATTTTGGGTTGTGCATAGACAGTCGCCGCCATCATAAGTGCAACAGCTGTTGCAGCCAGCGTTTTTGTGAATGTTTTCATAGTGTTTGGTAATTTGAAAGAAAAAATATTTTCTAAACTTCTTTTTAGACGTACAGAAAGTCGAAAAGGTTGACAGAAATCAGTAAAGATGAAATCTATGTTCATAACAAAGATACAACGAATTTTTGTGAAAATAGTATTCCGACAAGTACTCGTAGAAAAACATATCTCTACTGCGAACGTGTCATCGCCAAAACCGCCGATACCTCGCAGAGCGCATTATCTGTATGGGCTTGCAGCTGACGAATCATGGAGGCATTCAGGGAAGAAGGCTGCGTACCGGCAAGTTCAGCAAGAGCAAATTCTACCTGCACGATGACGTGTGCCAAGCGTTCTCGCTCACGGGGCGATAGCGTTTGACGCAGTTCCTGTGCTTGCGCCATCAACGCCACACACCGCTCACGCTGCGCCACCAGCGTTTGAGGATTGATAGTGCCGCACTCCGCATTCATTGCCATAACGCCCAGCATCAGTAAATGGGCATCATTGAGGAAATGTGCCGCTTCGCGTTCTTGACTGCGACCTTGCCACGAACTCCGGCGCTCAAAGGCGTCGCTATCGGTAAAGGCGCTACTATTCGGCTCTCTCCGCACTTCTCCCAAAGACCATCGCCCGATAAAAATTCCGGAGATAAAGATAGCCGCCACCGCTACCATACTTCGTACAATACGACTTGGTACAACACGATACAGCGCAAAAATACTTGCTCTTTTAGGAATTGCTGTAGAAACATCAGTGCCAACATTTGCGGTAAGACCGAGCCGCTCAGTAATACGCTGCTCCAGAGCCGACCATTCCTCGTTTTTTCGTGTCGGCACATTAGATATGGATTGCAGCATACCAAGCGCAACACGCATTTCTTCATACTCTTTCTTGAGGTCTGGGAAGAGGACAAAAAGCTCGGAAAGGCGCTCAGTCACGCTCTCGGAGGCGGTAGTAGTTGCACTCTCGCCTGCGGTCAGAGCCTCCATCATTCGCGCTTCACATTCGGCGCGAAGATGTCTATTCTGCTCGTTATTTGGTGAAGTATTGGCTGGTGAAGATTTACTTGTTTTCATGAATTATCCGGGAAAATGTCGTCGTAGAAAATTCTGTTTGGTAGATGCGAAGAGCTTTCCGCAAACTGCGCACGGCACGAAATATCAGCGTTTTGACCGTTCCCAAGGTAACGCCGAGTTCCTGAGCAATTTCTTCCAGCGAAAATTCCTGCACGTAGCGCAGCACAACAACTGTTCGCTGTTGAGCCGGAAGTGTGCGAAGCGCCTGTTCAAAATGCTCGTGCCGAAAAGCCGCATCAGTGCTGGCATCCGGCAAAGGTGAGGCTGCCGTTGTCAGCGTGTGTGTGGCATCGTTATCGCGTGCATCGTCCCATGCGGACGAATACCGATAGCGCCCACTCCGCGTGAAATCTATGTGCAGATTGACTGTTATTCGGTGCAGCCATGTCGCAAGTGTAGAAGCTGCTTGAAAGCGGGGTAGCGCCTCCAAAGCCCGTACAAATACTTCTTGCGTGAGGTCGTCTGCATCGTCGCTATTGCCTGAGAGTTGGTACGCTAAAGCATGAACGCGCCGCATATTCAAACGTACAAATTCCTGAAATGCGGCATTGCGTACAGATGCATCACCGCTTTTCATGCGGTCAATAAGATTTGATTCATCGGAAAGCGTGTGCAACTGTGCCATGAAAACGTCGTGAATACGCGAATCGGGAACGATGTGAGTTAGACGAAGTAAACACTGGGAAGGTTGACAAAAAAAATGCTCAACCTTTATTGTCGCCCCCCGTTTATCTCTCACTAGATTTGGGGCAACCTAAGGCGCTGTCAAGTATGACCAAACCCAGTTCTGATGCGATTTGCAAACTAGCGCACAAACGCAAAACTACAGATACCGAAGAAATCGACGCTCCTTGTGAGTCTCTTTGTAACGACCGTACCATTTGCACAAGGGATATAAAGAAGCTACGATACAAAACCAAATGAGATAAATC
>JANYDO010000087.1 GCA_025363605.1 Candidatus Kapaibacterium sp. | reverse complement strand
TGCGGTGCTGACCTGATGACCAAACAAATCGCCCAAGAGTTCGGCACTCCGAAACACCGGCAGACAGTGTTGAACATTCAGCAGCGCAGCCGTCGCGGTGAAACGGTCGCCAAACTGCACCGGAGCGTTGACCTCCGGCGGGAATGCTCCCCGATGTTCGCGCCCACAACAACGGCACGCATGGACTTCCACACGATGTTCGCTTACCTCCATCCGCGGCACAGGAAGGTCGAAGACTTGGCGACGTTCTGCGCTCAGACGCTCAGGCTCAGTCGGAAAAAGCAACGCCGTACCGCACGAACACACAAGCGGGGTAGCCGGATTCTCCGCTACCCGATGAATCACGGTCGTATCGGGAAGTTCTTGCAGACGCAACGTCTCGCCCGGATGCCCCGGTTCTGCGCCCGGAGGCTTGCCGGACGAAACACGCAAGGTCTTGGGCTTTGCGTAGCCATCACTGGATGGGGGCTTACTGCTGGTGCGGCTCGTTTTGCTGCCGCGTCTGCTCAATTCTTCCACACGTTTCTCAAGGGCATCAAGACGCTCAAGTAGCGTTTTCATAAACGCTACCGTCGCATCCTCGCCTTGACGATAAATCGCCCGAAGGTCGCTATCACTGTATTGTTGCATATCTTCTTGTCAATGCGATTTGTATGCCGCTTTTTTTTGACCTAAACAGTTACAAGTAAGTTATCAAATGAACAAAGGAACTATCTATGCGCCTTCTGGTAATAGAAGACGATGAAGAATTTATAGAAACGCTCAAGCTGTGGCTTCGTGCTGATTGATACAACTTTTTTTGAAGCACTTGCTTTTTACTCTAAAAAAAAACACCTCCCCATGAAAACCATCCTCCTCTGCCTTGTCGTAGTACTCTGCTTTTGGTCATTACCGCCCGTTCTCGCGCAACGCTTTCAATGGGAGCGGCTACCTGCTTTTGGCGCGAATCCCATACACCTCATGCAGAGTACCCCACAAGGTACAGTTTTCGCGTGGACAGACAGTACCGCTCTTCTGCGTTCTGCTGATAACGGCGCATCGTGGAGCCCGATTACCACAGGGTTTGAGCCACTCCGCAAAAACTCTTCTTCGGCAAATGAAATCACAGCGCTTGCGGGACAAGATTCCGGTCTCGTGGCTGTTATTACCCGAAGCCAAGTTTTGCTGCGGGGTATTATTCGTTCTGCCACAAGCGGAGCAACGTGGATGCCGTTCGGGTGGAATCAGCCATATAGTACTGGGTATTCCGATGGGCTGAATAATTCTCAGTTCAGTGGCTTCACCTCCGATGCAGGAAAATTCTATGCTGCCCTCACAACAAGTGTGAGCGGAAGCCTCTACCGTTCCTCAGACGGTGGCGTATCATGGCAAGAGTTTGGCAATTTCGCCCGCGTTGCGCCGAATCGCTCCAGCTCTATGATGTCCGTCGGTGTGCGTGGTGATACGATACTGTGCGGACTGGCACTCCCGCAAAGAACAGTGCTTCGCAGCCTTGATGCAGGGAAAACATGGGATACAGCTTCCGCAATGCCAAGCGGTGGCTCGCCCGATAGAATACTTGTTGCCAAAGGATATGCGCTGGCAAGCAACGGAAACAGCATAATGACTTCCTTCGATGCCGGCAAAACGTGGCAAAATCGTGTACTGTCATCGCCGCTCATTCCCAATCTTTCCATTACCGCCATTACTGCGAATGAATCTACGGCGTTTGTGGAAACAACGCAAGGGGTCTTTGTGTCGCGGGATAGCGGAAAAACATGGCAACAAGAAAACGCAGGGCTGGCAAACCAACGCATTACAGCGCTTGCGCTCACTCAAACGGCAGCATTTGTAGGCACGGAAGCGGGAATGTTTCGCACATCCTTGGGGCAAGGTAGCACGAGTGTACCGCTTGGATTTGAGCCATTGCGCGTAGGTGTATTCCCCAATCCGGCGGTGTCGCTTATCTCCATTACTGCAAGCCTACGCACAGCTTCGGCAGTACGAATAAGCCTATTCAGCGCAAACGGAAGTAATGTCTTCAATCGCCACGAATCGGCAAGCGCAGGAGACTACCGCACAGAAATTGATATAAGCCATTTGCCCACGGGAGCGTATTTTGTTCGGGTGGAAGCGGGCGCTGCGGCGTGGGTGGAGAAAATTATCAAGCAATGAAAACACTCAGTTGCAGTACGCCCGGCGCTGCACTACCCGGCGCTGCGCTGAGGGTGTACTGCAACTGTATGAGAGCCTGTTTGAGGTACAATTCTCCATCTTGTTCGGTTATGATGAAACACTTCTGACTCAAAACGTACTCAGGTGATGCAAAATCACTCCCGCCGCCACTGCTACGTTCAATGATTCCGCTTCAGAATGTTCTGCACGAGCAATGCGAAACGTATCGTGCAAAAGGGCTTCTATCTCCGGTGAGATTCCATGCGCCTCGCTGCCCATTACTACTCCCCATTGCCCTGAGGGCTGCACATCTGTTAATGTTCGAGATGCGCGTTGTGATGCGCCGTAGAAGCGATAATGTCCATATTCTTCCCGCAGCGTCGAGGCGAGATTGGGAGCGCTATGCACGGCACAGCGAAAAATTGAACCCATTGTGGCGCGGACTGTTTTGGGGTTAAAACGGTCAGCGCAGCCCGCTCCCAGAATGATATTTCGCATCCCGAACCATTCGGCTGTACGGATGATTGTACCAACGTTTCCCGGGTCGGCAACGCCATCCAATATAAGCAGAGGTTTATCCGTCTCTAGCGGTAATTCCGGAAAATCAATGACGGCAAGAATTCCTTGCGGCGTTTGCGCGTCGCAGAGTTGTTGGAATTTGTGTTCCGAAGTCGAATAGACCGAAACGCTCAGTTGGCCAAATGCGCCAGCGAGTCGTTCCATCGTTTCCGAAACGCCACTTTGAATCACAATTTCGTAAGGAGGCGTTACGGCTCCACGCTCACAAAGCGCAAGATATTCGCCGCATAAATGCTCCCCTTCGAGGACGCATTGCCGCGCCGAATCGCGCTCTGCACGCTTTCGCAGCAGACGAATATACTGATGAACACTTGTCGGTAATGATGGATAGGTCATGGTTGTTCCAGATAATACATTTCTATCGAAAAGAAGTAGGACTTTCGCAAACTGTCCCTGTTTGCTGTCATTCCGACGCAGGTCGGAATCTATCGGAAACGTGTACGCGGCATGGATACCGACCTACGTCGGTATGACAGATGCGATTTGCGAAAGTCCTAAGAAGGTTTGAATTCAAACGGTACCGAAAAAGAAAATACTGAAAAAGATACGTTCATCCCCTAATTTTATTTGAGTGAGGTTTCTATGTCCAGAGGATATAACCGCGTCGTATTGGTCGGTAATGTCGGCAAAGACCCCGAACTACGCTACACAGCAAGCGGTGTTCCCGTTGCCACGTTCTCGCTGGCAACGTCCGAAATGTGGAAAGATAAAGACGGTCAGCAACGCGAACGCACGGATTGGCACAGCATCGTTGCGTGGAGTAAACTCGCCGAAATTATCCAAGAAATCGTGAAAAAAGGTTCGCGTATTTTGGTCGAAGGCAAGATACAGTCACGCTTCTACGAAAAAAACGGTGAAAAACGCTCTGTGATGGAAATTGTTGCCGATAATGTGCTGATTCTGGACGGGCGCAAGAGTTCTGACGACGCGCTCCATGCTGTACACGGCAACGGCGCTGGCAATACAAGTGCCGAAGCATCTGATTTCGTTGTCGCTCCATCCGATGACGATTTGCCGTTCTAACGGGAGCCTGTGTGAGATAGCTTCTCGCTGCTGAAGAAATACGACATTGCTTGTTTTCTTGGTAAATGTTGTCAGGGAATTCCGTAAATTAGCGGTTTTGAACAACGCATCGTTGCTCAAAACCGCTTTTTATTTTTGTTGCATCACTTCATTTATGAATACTACCATGACATCTGCGTCAGATTCTTTCGACGCTCCCGACAATATGCCGTCAACGCCTGAGCAAGGCTCTGTGCCTGAACAATTTTTGTCCGAACAAGTATTGCCTGAACAATCCTTGTCCGAACAGTCTTCCTCCTCCGATTTTGGCGCGCTGCCGGATTTTGCAATGGATTCGCCCAGTCCCGCAAGCGACCAGCCCAAAGGCAAGGCAAAAGCTATCAATTTGGGCACTCTCTACATCGTCTCCACGCCTATTGGCAATAATGAGGACATCAGCAACCGTGCGCTCAAGACGCTCAAGCAAGCAGACATCGTTGTCGGCGAAGAAGGTAAGACCGTTGCCCGCTTGCTGCACGACCACCGCATTACCAAAAAACTTGAAGAACTGAATGAGCATAATGAAAACGAGCAAACACGCGCTCTGATGCAGTTGCTCAAAAACGGGAAAACGTTAGCACTTGTTTCCGATGCCGGTACACCGCTTCTTGCCGACCCGGGAGCGCAACTTGTGCGCAAAGCAATCGAAGCCGGAATACCTGTCCGCGCCATTCCGGGTGTGACGAGCATCATGGCAGCACTCACGACAAGCGGTCTGCCGATGGATTCCTTTGTCTTTGCAGGATTCGTCAGCCGCGAGCCGGGTGAGCGCTTACAAGAACTCAAGCGTTTGGCGCAAGAGCCGCGCACAGTGGCGCTTTTGGAAACGCCATACCGCCTCGTGCCGCTTTTGGAAGCAGCGCGTCAAATCATGCCACAACGCCGAGCCTACTTGGGATGTAACCTCACGATGGATTCCGAAACGCACCACTACGGCACGGTGAGCGAACTCTACACAAAATTTGTGGTCTCCCGCTTCAAAGGCGAATTTGTGTTTTGCTTCGAGGGCGTGAAAGGCGGACAATCACCCGCTCCGCAAAGCAATGACAGCGCACGGGATGACCGCCGCGAGAGAAGACCAATGAGCAGGGAAGGTGGAAATCGTGATGGCGGATTTAGACGTGAAGGTAGCGGCAGTGGGCGTGAAGGTGGCTTCAAACGCGAAGGCAACCGTGAAGGCGGTTACAAAGGCGGACGTGAAGGTGGTAATCGTGAAGGTGGCTTCAGAGCCAGACCAGAAGGCGGACGCGAAGGTGGCTTCAGAACGAAGCCTGAGGACGGGCGGACGGGCGGCTTCAAAGGTAAGCAGGATGGCGGCAGTCGTGAGGGCGGTAATCGTGAGGGCGGAAGCCGCGACGGTGGACGCGGTGGAGACTTTAGGCGTGGCAGCAGACCTGATAATGCCCGAGGCGGCGGCTTCAAGCGTGAAGGCAACTTCCGACGTGACGGCGGTGGTAAACCCCAAGGTAATAGACCCCACAGTGATAAACCTCAACACGACAAGCCTCAGGGCGACAAATCGCAAGGCGACGCACCCAAAGGCGAATAATCAACCAACACATACAAGGAAAATGCTATGAGAGACGATGACCAACCAAAAGACCCGCGAACGACCGCAACAGCAAGCGTTTGGGGAATTGCCTGCGGGATGATGGGCATATCTATTCCGCTCATTGCCATATCCGGCGGAGCAGGAGGTACGCCGTACCTTCCTGTCATGGCTATTGCTGCCGCTGCGGTCAGTAGCATTGCGATTTGGTTTTCTCCGCCGCGCCGGAACGAGTTGCCGTCTGAGATGCCAATTCGGGAACTGGAAGATATAAAGGACGGTCTTATGGATATTCGCTCTTACGTTGGTTCGCTGGAACAAAGGCTGGAAGACCAAGAGCTGCGCCTGCGCATCACGCAAGCAGGAACACCGCCGACGGATAATCCGCGGCAATAGCATAAACCCATACAACGAAGAAAACAAGTATCCAAGCACTCAGTAACCATGAACCACTCCGAACGCATCATCATTCTCGACTTCGGTTCGCAATATACGCAGCTTATCGCCCGCAAGGTGCGTGAGTGTGGCGTTTTTGCGGAACTGCATCCCTACACCATCAGCGAAGAAGCGCTTGCAGCCTTGCAGCCCAAAGGGATTATTCTCTCCGGCAGCCCCTTCAGTGTCTATGCCGACGGCGCACCTATACCGCACTTTGACGTATTTGCTTTTGCGGAAGCAAGGAATATCCCTGTACTAGGCTTGTGCTATGGCTTGCAGCTTATTGCCCACACGCAAGGCGGCGCTGTGGACAAAGCGGCAAAACGTGAATTTGGTTATGCCGCATTAGAAATTGTTGGCGAAAGCCCGCTTTGGAAAGGGATTCCATCTGCTTCTCAGGTGTGGATGTCGCATGGAGACTCGCTTACGGTGCTTCCCAAAGGGTTTGAAATTGTTGGTAAAACCGAAAACGCGCCGTATTGCGCCTTGCAGAACACTCAGCGCAAGATTTATGGCTTGCAATTCCATCCCGAAGTACACCACACCACCGACGGCACAAAAATATTGGCAAATTTTCTCTTTGATATTTGCGCTTGCTCAGGCGGTTGGGATGCGGGGTCGTTTGTGGAATCGGCAGTGCGAGATATTCGCGCTCAGGTCGGCACAGGCGGCGTTATTTGTGCGCTCTCCGGCGGCGTGGATTCGACCGTCGCGGCGGTGCTGCTGCATAAAGCTATTGGCAAGCAACTACATTGCATCCATATTGATAACGGACTGATGCGCTCGAATGAAAGCCGCACGGTAATTGAACTTTTCAAAACGACGTTCGACCTCAGCATTGATTTTGTGGATGCTTCCGATCTGTTCCTGAGCCGTTTAGAAGGCGTTTCCGACCCTGAACAAAAGCGCAAAATCATCGGCGCGGCGTTTATTGATGTGTTCGACAAAGAGGCGAAAAAATTCGGTGATGCAAAATTTCTCGCACAAGGAACACTTTACCCCGACGTGATAGAATCCGTTTCCTTCAAAGGTCCGTCGGTAACGATTAAGACGCACCATAACGTCGGCGGGCTGCCGGAGAAAATGAATTTGCAGCTTGTGGAACCGTTCCGTGAACTTTTTAAGGATGAAGTGCGAGCAGTTGGGCGTTTGCTCGGCATTCCGGCGTGGTTTATTGACCGCCATCCTTTCCCTGGACCCGGCTTGGCTATTCGTGTGCCGGGCGTGATTACCCGCGAAAAACTGGAAATTTTGCGCAAAGCTGATGATATTTATCTTGATGAAATTCGCAATGCGGGGTTGTATAATGAGATTTGGCAGGCATTTGCCGTGCTTTTGCCTGTGCAGACAGTGGGCGTGATGGGCGATGAGCGTACATACGAGTACGTATGTGCTCTCCGGGCTGTGACGAGTGTGGACGGCATGACGGCGAACTGGTTCCCGATGCCCTACGACGTGCTGGCGCGGATGTCGAACAGGATTGTAAGCGAGGTACGCGGCATCAACCGTGTGGTCTATGACGTTTCGAGCAAACCTCCGGCGACGATAGAGTGGGAGTAAGATTTTTGTACTTTTCTTGACACTATGCTTCTCAGCTTGTTTCTGACGATGGTGCTTGTTCTTCTGAACGGCTTTTTTGTGGCGGCGGAATTTGCGCTCGTCAAAGTCCGTATGTCGCAAATCGAAATGCGGGCGCAGGCTGGAAGCCGTATTGCGGGTGTGGCAAAAAGTATTCTTGATAATTTGAGTGCGTATTTGTCCGCTACGCAGCTTGGTATTACGCTTGCAAGCCTTGCGCTGGGGTGGATTGGCGAGGACGTGGCGACGCAGATTGTGTTTGGCTTTTTTCACCTTATCAACGTCAACATCGCACCGGAATTGGCGCATAGAATCGCGGGTCCGATTGCGTTTGTGACCATTACCGCACTGCATATTATCTTGGGTGAGCAAGCGCCCAAGTGGTTCGCTATTCAGCGCCCTGAGACGGTGACTATTGCCATTGCACTCCCGATGCGCCTTTTTTATCTTGTCTTTAAGCCTTTCATCAGTGCATTAAACTACCTTTCCACGGCGCTTCTCAAAGCAGTAGGTATCGAAGTCACCCACGAAGAAGTTCACAGCAGCGAAGAGCTTCAATATCTGCTCAAACGCGGCGAAGAGACCGGTGCGATTGAGTCTGCCGACCATGAACTTATCAAGAACGTTTTCACGCTCAACGAGCGCACGGCAAAGCAGATTATGGTTTCGCGTACGCGGATGTCGGCTATTGATGTGGCAACGCCTGTCGGCGAGCTTTTGGGGCGCGTGATTGAAGAAGGGTATTCGCGGCTTCCGGTCTATAAAGAATCGTTGGACAATATCATCGGTGTTATTTACACTAAAGATATTTTGACGCTGGCGCAGCACCCCGAACTTATTGTGTTGCTTGACATTGTGCGTCCTGCGTACTTTGTGCATGAGAACAAAAGTGTCCGCGAACTCTTGCGCGAATTCCAAAAGCGGCGTATTCACGTGGCTATTGTGATTGACGATTTTGGCGGCACGGCGGGCATGATTACGCTGGAAGATATTTTGGAAGAAATCGTCGGCGACATTCAAGACGAATTTGACGACGACCAATCAACGATGCGGCGCGTAGATGAATATGAATTTGAAATTGCGGCTTCCACGCCGATAACCGAACTGAACGAAATGCTTCCCAAGCCTCTGCCCGAAGACGAGCGCTACGAGACGCTTGGCGGATATATCAACGTTCTTTTTGGCAAAATCCCCGACGAAAGCGAAATGATTGTGGAAGATGGCTATATGTTTACGATTGTCAAAAAGAACAAACGGGCTGTGGAGTTAGTGCGCATCACATATTTGGAGCGTACACTGGCGGAAGCTGCTGCTGAAAAAGAACGTGCTATCATTGATGCCTCGCCGGAACATCACATAGCAGCTTAAATGTAAGTGGCATAAAAAAAAATTAGTCAAACGTTAGCATCGGCAGTCATTTACCGTATTCTCACCATATTTTGAGCCAGATTATGACCCGACGAAAACTTCTCCAACACACGCTTGCTCTCGGTGCAAGCAGTGTAGCAACGGGCTTTACGAGCGCTGCGCCGCAAGCCGCGATGACTGAACCTTCGTCCTTGCCCGTGGGCGCCCCTGCCCTCACGATAGCCCCCGTGCTGAATGTCGTCGTCGTGGGAGCGGGTGTGTTTGGCTTGTGGACAGCGCTTATGCTCCGCAGAATGGGGCTGCGAGTGATGCTTGTGGATGCCTTCGGTGTGGGCAACGTTCGTGCCAGCTCAAGCGACGAGACGCGGGCG